>JAHDFV010000018.1 GCA_020627985.1 Saprospiraceae bacterium | reverse complement strand
TTTTTTGTACAATCTAATTCGGGAAAAGTAGAAGAATTTCCATTGAAATCAACTCCTGTCAAATGGGTGTTGTTGCTGATGTAACCGTTAATCAAGTTTATGCTAACCATGGAACAGAAGCGATAGAAGCGACCTATGTTTTTCCAGCTTCAACTCGAGCAGCTGTTTATGGAATGCAAATGGTAATTGGTTCTAGAGTAATTACTGCCAAAATTAAAGAAAAAGGAGAAGCAAGAGCTGCTTATAATCAAGCAAAAGCTGAAGGAAAAAGAGCTTCATTATTAGAACAGGATCGTCCGAATGTTTTTCAAATGAATGTAGCCAATGTAATGCCTGGTGAAACGATTGAAATTCAATTGCAATATACAGAAATGCTTGTACCTGAAAATGGAGTATATGCATTTGTATATCCAGAAGTGGTGGGTCCTCGTTTTTCAGGAACTCAAAAAGTAAAAGCCAGTACGAATAAAAATGTACCTTATTTAGCTTCAGGAAAAGCGTCTCCTTTTCCTATAGAAATCTATACCAGAATTGATGCGGGCATGCCGATTCAAAATATAAATTGCACCAGTCACCAAGTAGATATTAAATATCCTACTTTGAACAGTGCGAAAGTACGTTTGGATGCAGTAGCACAAGAAAAAACAAATAAAGATTTTATTTTAGAATATAAATTAGCTGGCGGAAAAATTCAATCAGGATTGATGTTGTATGAAGGAGAAGAAGAGAATTTTTTTACGTTAATGGTACAACCACCTAAAACGATTCAAACGAATCAAATTCCTCCTAGAGAATACGTTTTTGTTATGGATGTTTCTGGATCTATGAATGGTTTTCCACTAGCAGTATCAAAAAAATTGATGCGTAATTTAATTAGCAATCTTAGACCAACAGATAAGTTTAATGTGATGCTTTTCGCAGGAGCATCTGCTGTTCTAGCTGAAGAATCTTTACATGCAACTCCTGAGAACATTAATGATGCCATGAAAGTGATTGATGATCAAAAAGGGGGAGGAAGTACACAATTGTTACCTGCTTTGAAAAAAGCGATTCAATTGCCTAGATGTGAATTAAATGTATTCTATCGTTGTGGTAACAGATGGTTATGTAAATGTAGAAAGAGAAGCATTTGATTTAATTCGAAACAATTTAAATCAATCTAATTTATTTGCCTTTGGAATTGGTTCTGGTGTAAACAGACATTTAATAGAAGGAATGGCTCATGTAGGCATGGGAACACCTTTTATTATTACTTCAAAAAAAGGAGCTGATGCTAAAGCCGATTTATTTAGAGCTTATATTGAAAAGCCAGTATTAACTCAAGTTTCAGTGGATTATGATGGTTTTGAAGCATACGATGTTGAGCCTACATCTGTTGCAGATGTATTGTCGAATAGACCGATATTAATATATGGAAAATATAAAGGTGAAGCGAAAGGGAATATTAAATTGAAAGGATATACGGGAGCAGATGAACCTTATTATGCAAATTTTAAAGTGTCAGATGTTTTACCTGATAGTAGAAATGTAGCTTTAAAATATTTATGGGCTAGAGAGCGTATTCGATTAATGGATGATTACAAATTAATCGAAGATTCGGATGAAATCAAGCAATTGGTTACCAACATTGGATTGAAATATAGTTTGATGACGGCATACACTTCTTTTGTCGCGATCGATGAAGATCACATTGCATCGAATGGTTTACCTAAAAAAGTAAATCAACCTTTGCCTTTACCAGAGTCTGTTTCTAATACGGCTGTAGGATTTGATTTAGAAATTACTGGAATATCGAGAGCATCAAAGCCAAGAGCAAAAGCAAATAAGAAGACGATTTCTCCAAGTGATATGCAAATCATTCAAAGCTTAATCAAAGGGAAATTAGAGATATTGATGCAATGTCAAAAAGAAGGAATGGCAATGCCAAAGGATTTAATCATTGAACTTACTATTGATAAAAATGGAAATATATTAACTGTGAATATTATTCATTCAACTTTGGAAGAATCCATTAAACTATGCATGCAAGATCAACTGCAAGGAATACAACTATTAGGAATGAATGTAACAGCTAAAACAACAGTTTCTATCCCAATCTCATTTTTGAAATAGACTTTTTCTTATCCTGATTTTTTGCGGAGGACGTTTTTTCGTCCTCCGCTTTTAATTTTTTAGCAGCAAGCTGCATCAGAATATCTACGCCCTGTGAGTGTGTTTGTTCACCTCACACATCGAAATGATTTTAAATGAGAGAAACGGTATTAACAGCAAGCTGCATCAGCATCATTCTCATTAAAAGGCATGTTTCCTCCACAACCTTCATAAATACCATAATGGACATCCCAAGTACCAAAGAATTCAAAATGTTCTGCAAAACGGGTATCGTGTAACATCTTGTACGTATTACCACAAACCGTCATCATTTTGCCTTTAGGGAAATGGTGATGATCATCTAAATCATAACTATGTGGATTTTCTCCAATCGTTCCCTTGTATCGAACAGATTGACCATAGTCTTCACAATCACTTTCTAAACCATCTATTTTAAATAGACGATATGTAACGGAGAAAAAGGAAAGATCTCCAACTTTCTCTTCTACTTCTTTATTTTCAATCGTTATCGGATGACTTTCTACAACTCTAGGATCTGTAAAACCTACTTTTTTGGAAATGGTTAAAAAGTCATTCCAATACAAAGCTCCACTTAAGCATTCTCCCCAAAGAACAGGATCTTTTTGTAACGCAAGACTAACGCGACGATCGCTGTATACATCACTGAAATACATTTCTCCTCCTGGTTTGAGTAAACGATAAGCATCAGCTAATACTTTTTCTTTGTCAACTGCCAGATTAATCACACAATTTGAAATGATTAAATCAAATGTTCCTTCTTCTAAACCGAGTTCTCCTAGATGATCAATATTCCCTTTTACAAACTTTACATTAGCATAAGAATATCCAAAAGCTTCTGTATGAAAATCGATATGCTTATTAGCAACATCCAATTGTTCATCTGTCATGTCAACACCAATCACTTGTCCATTTTGTCCAACAAGTTTTGAGGCAATGAAACAATCTCGACCACTACCTGAACCTAAATCTAAAACTTTTAATCCTTCTAATTGATAAGGGATCGTAAGTCCACAACCATAATATTTCGCTTGTACCTCATCATGAATTTGAGATAATGCTTCTATGATATATTTAGGTGGTGCTTGGATCGTACAACAAGCATTCGTTTTTAAATCTTCGCTTTTTTGTAATTCTTTACCGTAGTAATCTTGAACTTCTTTATGTTTCGTATCCATTCTTAAATTATTTTGTAGACTACAAATTTAAACAATAAAAGAAGAAAAGGGTGTCATTGTTCGGACGAATAATAGGAATTCAAATTTCTCAAAGATTATAACTCGTTTATAATAGGCTGATTTAAAATATCTCGATGTATTTGTCCTGGATATATTACACGAACGGGGATTTTTATATGATACACTTTGCAAAGTTTTTTAATAGCATTATCTATTTCATTTTTTTTATATCTGGAAGAAAAATGATTTAATATTAATTGTCCGATATTAATTTCGGATGCCATTTTTAATACTTCATTTATTTTACTGTGTTTATTTCCTTTACTTTCAATAATAGAATCACCTTCATCTTGTAAAAAGGTAGATTCATGAATTAAAATTTCTGATCCATCCCATTTTTCATAATTGTCTACAGGTGTATCTCCTGAATAACTTAAAAAATTAGTATGTATTTTTTCCATTATATTTTCTCTTCCTTTCAAATCAATTAAAGCTTTGATTTCTTTAGACGAAATATGAGTGAATTCTGATTTTAATTTTTGCTTAGTTTGGAATAACTTAAAGCTTAGACTTTTTGAGATATCATGCGGAGCTTTAATATGTTCGTTTCGAAGACATTGAACATAAATGTCTTTTCGGATTTCTATTTGATCTTGATCCACCAATTCATTCCATTCCATTCCTTTTATGTGCGGATCAAATTTGTTTTGAAAATCACGAAAAGCAGGAAAAGTTCCACAATGTTTTGGGTAGTAAATTTTAGGGAACCCTTCTCTACCATTTAATTGATTTAATTGGAGTAAACCTGTTACATGATCCCGATCAGCATGACTTATGAAAACATGTTTTATTTTTCTACTTTTTTGAAGTAAAGCAGAAGAAATTCCATCTCCTGCATCCAATAAAATACCTAATTCTTCAATATTTATCCAAGTAGAAAATAATGCAGTTGAGTATGATGTAATATTTAAAGGAGTCATTATTTTTCTTTAAACCCTAATAAAGGTAAATGCTTTATATGATGATATGTAAGTGCCATTTTAATACAAACTTTTAGTTCTTGTTCAGGTACAGTTTCTTGAAGATTAAAAATCAAAGCTCTGTTTCCTTCATAATGAAAAGTAGTTGGATAAATCTTTTTAAATGTTTCGACCAATTTACTAGTACATTTAAAATACATAGCATATTGATCAGGCTTCCCTTTTTTCCAATCCATTCGAACAGTACTTCCCTTTTTAACTAAGTAACTCGGTTCGCCCCATTTTAAAGTTTCATCTATTTCTAGAATGTTTTCTTCCTCATGGGCTACTTCAAAAATAAGTGTTCTTAAATGATCTAATTTTAATTGTATCTCCCTCGGATAACTTTTAAATTTATTATCCATTCGTTCATCAATATTAATCTTTAGATTTTTCATTTAGTTCCCTTTTCTTTTATTATTCTTGAAACGATGATGATTGTTATAAGTCCACAGAGCATCGCCAAAGTTCTAAAAGGGAATAAAACAACTCCATCTTCTATCATTGGATAAGGAAGGAGAATAGGGATACCTAATGTTGCATCACCACCTCCAAAACGTAAAATAAATGCTACAACGAATCCAGCAATCGAGCCGTATCGATTGGCTTTTTTATCATACATTGCTGTAACCAATTGTGGGAATAAAAGGCAGTAAACAAAATCGCTGCATAAAAACCATAAGGCATAAACAGATTGAATTTGCAAAGCTAAAATAGTAGCAGCAATCCCAATCACCCAAATCATACGCCTTAATATTTTAGCTAAATTTTCTGATGAAATATCAGGTTTAACTAATGGACGATAGACATTCCAACTTGCCATTGAAGAAGCAGATAAAATAGAAGAATCAACACTAGACATTACTGCCGCTGCAATAGCTCCCAAACCAATGGTTGCTACAATAGGGTGGGTTAGATATCGCATTACGTAAGGTAAAATCTCTGCAGGAGTACCAGGTGCTCCTTCCGCTCCCATGGCTACCCAATCTCCTGTACTATTAAATGCATCACCGATTACTCCAATCATGACAGCAGGAACAGCAGCAGCAATACAAACAAAACCCGCAAGAATCGAAAGCCACATGGCAGTGTTTTCATTTTTTGCAGAAAGCACTCTTTGGAAATAGACTTGCCAAGGAATACCGCCTAACATTAGAAGTAAAGCATAATCCCACCACATCCAATAATAATTCCCTAGTGCAGTTGTAGAAGGAATAAATGTAGCTAATGGTCCTTTGTTTTCTTGATAAATGGACCAAGCATTTGTCCATCCTCCCACAGTTTCTAAAGCGAAAGGAATCACTAAACAAAGGCCTAACATAAGTAAGACCATTTGGAAAATATCTGTCAAAGCCACTGCCCATAATCCACCTAATGCTGTATAAGAAATGGCAATGATAGATGATAATATAATCGAAGTCTGGAAATCAATGCCAAGCACAGTTCCAAATGTTGTACCCAATGCAGTGAGAATGGCTGCCGTCCAAAAGATCTCTCCTGCAAGAGCTGGGATAAATAAAACGGCCCCCATACCTTTTCCGTACTTTGCTGCTAAAGGATCAAGCATCGTTTTATATTCCATTCGCCTCATCTTTCTGGCAAAAAAGAGACCCCCTAAGATTAAACTAATGGCGTATCCCCAAGGTGCTTGGACCCAAAGTAAACCGTAATCATTGTTGAATGTATTTTCAGCAGTACCATTAATATATCCTCCTCCTACCCAAGTAGCACTCATGGTAAATACCGCAATAAAGAGCGGTATTTTTCTACCAGCTAACATTACATCGTCATCATTATCACTTTTATTTATTTGACCAGCATATGCGCCAATAAAGAAAATGAGACCATAAAAAAACATCATGGCAAAAAAGCCAGGCCAAAAAACTGATTTACCTAAAGCATATAGGATGATACCAACTATAAGAAGTAAGCCTAATAAAAGAGCCGTTGGTTTAAGGGATTTTAGAATCTTGTCCATTTGGTATTATCATTTACAATAGAAGATTGTTCTTCGTCTTGTAAAGTAATAAAATTTAGACAAGAGGGGAATATTATTCTTTTACAAAGTTTAAATCTAATAAGGATGTTTCTTGATCATCACTTGCTTCCAAAATGATGGATCTACCTGAAAGGCAAGTACATGCCAAGCAAGCTTCTCCGAAATCATTGTTTTCTACAGAAATATTTTTGACAGAAATATCTAATGTAGTTAGATAGTTTTGAACAGAATCTACAACTACAGATTCACTAGCCCCTACAACAAATCCCCAAGGATCAGCACATTGTGTTTCCAAATAATAATACTTATTGCAGTCATTTTCATCATCACAGCTATAGATTAAAAATGATAGAGAAATGAGAAAGAATAATTTTATATTTTTCATGATAATATTATTGTAAAATGAAATTTAAATCAGTTAAAGCATCCTTATCTTCAATTCGTCCCTCTAAAACGATTGTTCTAGATGAAGGACAATTGCAACCTCCGCAAGTAATAATAAAAGGATCTGGATTTTCTAAAACGGCAATAGAGAAATGAACAATATTTAAATGATCTAAATATTGACCTAATGCATCCTGTACTTCAGATTCAGTACTACCACCATAGCTTTCCCAAGGGTCAGCACATTGTGTTTCTGCATATTTATAAACGACTGCATTCTCTGGATTAAATTCAGAGTCATCATTACTATCGCAACTAATAAGTAATAATAATGATAGAAAGGGAAATAATAAATACTTCATATTATAAATATTTTAGATTGATGTAAAAAGTTTTTAATTATTAAATTAAAAATCATTAGTTATCTTACAAGACGTTTGAATAAATAAAAAAGGTTGGGTAAAATATAAAATGAGTCAAAATCAAATATTAGATGAAAAGATAATGGAAGAAGTTCCATTAGATCTGTATGCGACAAAAGGAGAACGCTTAACAAATTTAATGATAGATACTATTGGTGTGTTTTTTCTTTTTTGTGCTTCTTTTGCCTTATTTAGTTTGGTATTACAAGGTTTTCAAATTCTTCATTATAGTACTAGTTTTTTATCTGATATTCTGTTTTTAATTCAACTCATCTTTTTGGTACTACTCTTTTTTTATTTTGCTATTTGTGAATATATATTTAATGGACAAACTCCAGGGAAGATGTGGACACAAACTAAAGTGGTTACTCAAACGGGAGAAACACCTTCCTTTCAACAACTAGTTGTTCGAAATTTGATTCGATATATTCCATTTGAAATGTTTTCTTTTTTAAGATCAAAACCTACGGGATGGCATGATGATTTTACTCAAACTATTGTAGTGACAAAAAGATTGTAATTTTTTGTGAAACTGAGGAAGCGAAAAAAGATTCTCTTACGTTATATTCTTACAAGGAACTATCCTTTTTCCTATACGATTCATTTACTAAAATTATGGATTAAAATTTATTTTAATTCATAAAGACAACCAAGTTGTCCCCATAAGACTTATGTCCTAAAACAACTAATTAATACAATATTATGTCAACATATAAATTAGCATCTTCCGTTTCTTCTTTAGGAATTTTACTCATTTTTACAGCGATCATTGTAGCGCAATCTACTTTTGTTGGACATAATTGTGAAAGTTATGATTTTGGAGTTCATTTTATTTCAGAATTAGGAAACCATGAAAAGAATAAATTTTATTTTTTATTGAATTATGGTTTTATGATTGTAAGCTTATCATTTATCCCTTTAACATTTTTATTGGGTAGATATACAGAATCTAAGTTAGGAAGGATAGCCAGTATTACAGGAGTGATTGCCATGCTTGCGATTTTTGCTGTTGGTTGTATTCCTGAAAATCAAAGATATGCACATTTGATAGCCGCAGTTTCATTTTTTTCTATTTCAGCAATTATGTCAGGCATGTTTGCCTTTTTAAGTTGGAATAAAAATAATAAACTGAATAAATTTTTATTTTTTCCTAGTTTATTACCTGTGCTATTATTTATTTTGTTTTTGTTTTATCCCAAAACAGAATTAAATAATATTACAGCAGATCCTACATATGTAAGACCTAATATAGTTTGGCTAGCTGTTTTAGAATGGTCTTATTTTTTAACCATGAGTCTTTGGGTTTTATGTGCGTCCTATTTTTTATGGAAAGCTGCTGATGATAAAGAAAAACCACTCGAATTAAATATTCAACATTAACCTAAATTAAACCGAGAGCAAAATGCTTTCGGTTTTTTATTTCACCTCCCTTTTATATTAAAGCCTTTCTTTTTTTGCAATTCTATTCAACTTCTTTACATTAGTCGAATGCAAGATGAAATTCATAATTATTCAACTACTGAAAAAGCCTTAGCCTGGGGCGTTCATTTATTTACGGCTTCAGGGATTGTATTTGCTTTATTGGCGATTATCGCAGTGGCAAATCATAATTTTTGCTGGTGTATGTATTGGTTAATTATCGCTGTGATTATTGATGGAGTAGATGGAATGTTAGCGCGTAAATTTAAGGTAAAAGAAGTTTTGCCTTTTATGGAAGGAAAAAATATTGATTTCGTCATTGATTTTGCAACCTATGCCATTATACCAGGTTATTTTCTTTATGAATGTTTTTGGATGGTAGATGGAGTAAAGTATTATGTACTACCAGAACCAGAATGGATACGTTTTTCTTGTGTGGCAGTTCTATTATTAGTTTCAGCTATTTATTATGGTAAAGAACCGATGGTTTCTGAAGATATGTATTTTATTGGATTTCCAGTGATGTGGAATGCTGTCGCTTATTTTCTATTTTTTATTTTCAGATTGGACCCATGGATTAATTTTGCATTAATCATCTTTATTGCCATTTTACATTTTGTTCCTTTAAAATATGCGTACCCGAGTCAAAATAAAAAATTCCAAAAAATTAATTTCTTAATGGTTTTTATTTTTCTTGCAAGTAATGCGGGGATTCTTTATTACTATCCCGATGAACCCATGTGGATGAGGATTATTTCAGGATTATATTTACCTTTTGTAATTTGGCAAACAGTTTGGATTTCATTTAAGAAAAAATAATAAAACATTTACGTATATTTGAACATTCGATATACCTCCAATTAATAATGATATCTCCCATTATAATAACTCACCATTTAGATTAATTATTAAATACATACTAGAGATGCAAAAGGTTAAAAGCTTTTGGAATGAAAGATGGGTAAAAGTTGCCCCAGAAAATGGAGATGAAATTAATAACGAGTATTTCTTGTCAGATTATGGAAGAGTAAAAAGATTTATTCCTGATCTGGGTGAAGAACTTTTAAATGTTCGTATAGATCAAGGAGGATTTAGAAGAGTAATTATTTCAGTGGTTAATTCTGAAAAAAGAAAAGCATTCACCTTTCCTATACATAAAAAAATCGCAGAATACTTTGTCAAAAAGAAAAACCCAGATGCTAAGTTTGTTCTACATATTGATGATAATAAAGACAACAACCATTACAAAAATTTAAAATGGGTAACTCGGGATGAGCTTACGGTAAGATGGAGAGAAAGAGGGGTGTTTAATTTTAGAAATGGGAATAATTTTTCCGCAACAAAAATGACAGAGTCTAGAGTTCGTTTATTAAAGAAAAAAATTAAAGAAGGCAAAACAAAGAAAAAAATATTAGCCAGGCAATTTAATATCTCCTATATGCAATTAAATAGAATTGAAAGAGGAGAGAATTGGGGACATGTAAAACTAGACAATAAGGATTTATAAATAGATTTTATCAATGATACATTGACCTATTTATTGAATTTTTATAAGATCTCCAGATACTAAATATGGCTTTTTGATTTCACCAATTGTTACTTGAATATATGGTTGATTGCTTGTTGAATCTCGTAGAACATCTAGTTGAATATCTTCTTTTGGAATTTTAAATTTTCGTTTAAGTCGAGTTTGATATATAGTTTGATTGATGTCTTTGATATATCCAATTTCAACATTATTACAAATGACTTTATCTCCAATAGCTAAAACATTCTCATTTGGAGAATGGATAGAAATCGTATAATATTTCCAAGGGAGTCTATTTTGATTCGTTTTTATTAAAATGATACTCAATAGAAAAATAATAAAAACAAAAAAACCCGTTTTAGCGAATTTAACTTTTTGTGGATCATTATTTGAATTTTTCATAAGGGAAAGATATATTTAAATTCTTATTCGAGAATCATATTCATTCTCTTTTTTATATAGAAGTGATTAAAACAATTTTAATTGGCTTCATAAAGTACTTTTTATGAAATACGAACAAATTCCAGCAGGACTTTTCAAATTAAATAGAATGCGTTTTGCAAGAGCAATGAAGCAAAAATCTATTGCTATTTTTCATTCGAATGATTTGATGCCAAGGAATGGAGATCAATTTTTCCCTTTCCGCCAAAATTCTGATTTGTTTTACTTGTCAGGGTTAGATCAGCCCGAAGCTGTAGTGGTTCTTTTTCCGAATTGTATCAAAGATGATTTTGAAGAAATTGCGTTCATTAAAAAGACCAATGATTATATCGCTACTTGGGAAGGTCATTTATATACGAAAGAAGAAGCCACACGTATTTCTGGTATCAAGAAAATATTTTGGCTGGAAGATATGGAAACCGTATTGAATGAATTAATTCTTTTAGCTACTCGTATTTATGTTAATTCAAATGAAAATGATCGATATAAATCAGATATTATCAATCGTGATTTAAGATTTACACATGAATTATTAAAAAAATATCCCACTCATAAATATCATCGTTCACAACCCATTCTTAAGAAATTAGCGATGATCAAATCTGAAACAGAGATTGCGCTAATTCAAAGGGCCTGTGATATAACAGATAGAGCTTTTAGAAGAGTTTTAGAATTTACACAACCAGGTGTCAGAGAATTTGAAGTTGAAGCAGAGATTATCCACGAATTTATTAGAAGTGGAGCCAATGGACATGGTTATAGTCCCATCATTGCTAGTGGAAAAGATTCTTGTATTCTGCATTATACCGATAATAATAAAGTCTGTGAAGATGGCGATGTATTGTTAATGGATTTTGGCGCTGAATATGGTAATTATACAGCAGATCTATCTCGAACCATTCCCGTTAATGGAAAATTCACGAAAAGACAAAGAGCTGTATATGATGCTGTGCTTCGAGTGATGAATGAATCCATCCAAATGCTAGTACCTGGAGGAACGATAGAAGAATATCATAAGGAAGTCGGTAAAATGATGGAAAGTGAATTATTAGCTTTAAAGCTAATTGATCAAACTGATATTAAAAATCAAGACCCAAAGCGACCTGCATATAAAAAATACTTTATGCATGGAACATCTCATCATTTAGGATTAGATGTTCATGATTTAGGAAATCGGTATGCTCCTTTCCAACAAGGAATGGTCTTTACTTGTGAGCCAGGTATTTATATTCCTGAAGAAGGATTTGGTATCCGCTTGGAAAATGACATCTTAGTCACAGATGTCAAGCCGATTGATTTAATGAAAAATATTCCTGTAGAAGCAGAAGAAATTGAAGAACTAATGAATGTTGGTGTTTTAGGTTAAAATTCTTCTCCGTTTACCCACGTTTTAAAGGTTTCTAAAACATCAAATTCACCTACGGATTCGAATCCATCAGACATAACCATGGCTTCAGCATATTTTACAATTAGTTCACGAATCCGTATTTCTAATTGTGTATTGTGCTCCTTGTCATATCGGATCGCTCTTTCTAACAAAAGAATAGGGCTTTGTATTTCTGGTTCTTCGTTTTGGTAGGTATTTAATTTATGACCAATTGATGCAATAAACTTCATATTAACATCTCCATTCGCATAAAATATCTTCTCCATCGCTAAACGAAATAGATCACTTTCTTGTGGACTGATAATTTGATCAGCAATGGCTAAGTTTTGGGATATATTGGTGAAATCATGAATAATCTCTTTTACAAAAAGAGGATGTTCTCTATAAGAGACACTTTCTTTCTCCCTAATTCCATATAATCTTCTTACCAATAAAGAAAGTTCTTTTAAAGAATCGATGATTTCTTGATCAATTGCCATGTTATAGTTTTAATTCAAAGCAAAAATACAAAAATGATAGGACAAAAAACAGATGTATTTTACTTTTGAGTAATCCACATCTTAAAGGTTTCAATGACTTCAAATTCTCTAGAAGATTCGAAACCATCTATTAAAGTGAAAGCTTTAGCGTATTCTAATAATCCATTAAGAATAGAATCGTAATAATTTGTTTTTTTTTGTTGGTCGTATCGTTTAGCCTTTTCTAAAATATGTATGGGTTTGTGTATTTCTGGCTCCTCTGCATCAAACTTTAGGATTTGATCTTTGATCGTTTCTAGAAATACAGCATTGTAATTTTTGTTAGGAGAAAAAATCCATTTATAAGTATGCAGTAAAAAGTTTTTTTCTACTTCACTAACCACATAATCACTAATAGCTAGATTATAGGAGATATTAGAAAAATCTTGTAAAACATCTAATATAAAATCTGCATGTTGGTTCAATTTAATATTCGCTTTTCTTTTGATACCATAAACTATTCTTATCTCTTGAGAGAGTTTTAGTATAAGTTCTTGAGTTTCATTTGAGACACGCATACATTGTTTTTTAAGACTGAAGTCATTTTAATATTAAAGTCATTCTAATGAATTGGAGTTCAATTTTAAGAAATTTTTAGGCTTTCTTATGCAATACATCTCTATTTTTAATCATTTATAGCCATACACAATCAAGAACTAACGCATGAAAGAACAATGGAAAATATGGCGTGAAAGATGGAAAAATCGATCTATACGCTCAAAAATTGGTATTGGAAGTTGTTTTGGCTTTTTATCCTTCTTATTCTTAGGTCTCTCTTTTTATTATGCAGTGCTCTTGGGTTTTTTTGGTGTTATTCCCACTCAAAAGGATTTAAGCGCTATTCAAAATCCTGTGGCATCAGAAATATATGCAGATAATCAGCAATTGCTAGGCAAGTTTTATATAGAAAATAGAACCTATACCGAATGGGATCAAATTTCTCCACATATTATTCATGCACTAGTAGCCACTGAAGATGCTCGTTTTTATGAACATGATGGTATAGATCTTAAAAGTTATGGACGAGTATTTTTTAAAACGATATTGGGCAGAGATAAGAGTGCAGGAGGTGGAAGTACTTTAAGTCAACAATTAGCTAAAAATTTATTTCCTAGAAAGAATTATGGTCGAATAGGAATGCCGATTCATAAAGTAAGAGAGGCTATAATTGCTTCTAGGCTTGAAGAAGTGTATTCTAAAAATGAAATATTATTGCTTTATCTCAATACCGTTTCATTTGGAGAAAGAGCTTTTGGCATTGCTACTGCTACCGAACGATTTTTTAGCACTACACCAAGGAAAGTATCTATAGAAGAAGCAGCAACGTTAATTGGATTATTGAAGGCAACATCTGCCTATAGTCCAAGATTACATCCCGAACGATCCAAAGAAAGAAGAAATGTGGTCTTAAAACAAATGATGAAAGAAGGTTATTTAACCGAAGGGAATTTAAAATCGCATCAAAGTAAACCATTCGTTTTAAAGTATAATAAAACCAATCAAATCAGTGCAGCTGCACCTTATTATAGAGTCGCTTTACAAAAAGAAGTCAGGCAATGGTTAAACGAACATCCTAAAGAAGATGGTTCTGTATATAATGTCTTGACAGATGGTTTAAAAATTTATACCTCTATTAATCCAACCATGCAGCAATACGCTGAAGAAGCAGTTCAGGAACACATGAAGGATGTTTTTAAAACCTTCAAGGAACAATTGAAGGGACAAAAGCCTTGGGGTAAAAATAAAGAGATCGTGCAAGATGCCATGTATGCATCCAAAAGATATAAAAGGCTTAACGCAGCAGGGAAAACCAAAGAACAAATTCTCAAAGATTTCAATGTGATCCGTCCAATGAAAGTTTTTTCTTGGAATGGGGGAGAAGCCAATGTGAAAATGTCTCCTATGGATTCACTCATGCATTATCTATATTTTATGAATGCGAGTTTTATGGCTGCGAATCCCAAAAATGGACAAATAAAAGCTTGGGTTGGGGGAATTGATTATTCCTATTTTAAAGTAGATCATGTGAATTCTAAAAGCCAAGTCGGTTCTACATTTAAACCTTTGGTATATGCAACAGCTTTAGAAGAGGGAATCTCTCCTTGTAAATTTTATCCCAACGAAAGAAGAACCTATCAAGATTATAAAGATTGGTCTCCCCGAAATGCAGATAATCATTATGAAGGAGCTTATACCTTGAAAGGTGGTTTAACCAATTCTGTCAATACCGTTTCTGTTCAAGTATTGTTTGAGGCAGGAATAGATAATATTATCAATTTAGCCGAACGGGTTGGAATTAAAAATAAAATACCAGCTGTACCATCTATTGCATTAGGAACTGCAGAATTATCATTAAAAGAAATGGTAGGTGCATATACCACTTTTTCGAATAATGGGGTAGCAATGACGCCTCATTCTGTCCTTAGAATTGAAGATGCAAAAGGAAATGTAATTCATGATTTTACAAATGAAAATCAAAAGAAAAAACAAGTAGCAATAGATCCAGAAACCAATACTCAAATGGTAGAAATGTTACAAGCCGTAGTGGACGAAGGAACAGGGAGACGATTACGATTTCAATTTGGTTTAACGAATGAAATAGCAGGTAAAACAGGAACGACTCAAAACCAAACGGATGGTTGGTTTTTGGGATGTACCCCAGATTTAGTTGCAGGAGCTTGGGTAGGGGCTGAAGATAAGAGAATTAGATTTGCAACTACAACTCAAGGACAAGGAGCACGAACTGCTTTACCGATATGGGGGAAATTTTTCAAAAAATTATATGCTCATCCGAAGTATGCAAAATTAGCGCAAGAAACTTTTGATCATTCTGTGTATAAAAATATGGATTGCCCTCTGTATAGTGATGTTATGCCCAGAGAAAATAGTTCAAAAGATCAAAGAACTTTTTTAAGTGAAATCGGTAGAGCTATTTTTGGAATTAATAATAATATAGAAAAAAGAAAAACAGAAAGTTTAGAAGATAAGGTTCGCAAACTAAAGGCAGAAAAAAATAGGAAAATATTAGAAGCGAAGAAAAAATTATTAAATAAAGAAAAAGAGGAACGTTTAGAAAAAGCGAAAACGAAAAGAGAATTAGATCGTAAAAAACGAGAAGATAAAAGAAGAAAGAAAGCCGAAGCCAGAGAAGAAAAAGCAAGAAAAGCAAAAGAGAAAAAAGCGGCGGATAAAAAAAGAAGAGCCGAAGAAAGAAAGAGGAAAGCCGAAGCTAAAAATAAATAAATATTAATGTTTCAATGCAGCTTTTAGGTATAAAAAACAGTTCTTTTCATAAGCATTTTCTTTATGAAAGAACTTTTTAGAAGTATTCAAATTTTTATTCTTTTTAGTTTGTTTTTGACAAGTTGTAAAACGATCAATTATACGGGGAGTTATACTCGTGACTTAGGTCATAATAATTATAGCCTTTTGTATTTACATTCAGATGAAAAGACATTTTCTTATGCTTCAAATGAATATGCAAACACATCTAAACCATATATGCCTGCAGCGACGATGCCTTCGGATTCTATAGGAGAAGGAACCTATTTTATTAAAAGAAATAAAATATATTTTGATTTTGGTGAGGAACAAATAAAAAATATTCACTTAGAAAAAATAAATGAAAACTATCCTAATGATAAAGCAGAGATAAATATTACCGTTTTAAGTGAAACAGATTCTCTATCTTTAATTGGTGCAGAAATTTCATATTTTCAAAAAGAAAAGAAAAATTGGGAAGGTAGATCTGCAGATTTCGATGGGAATGCTACATTAAAAATATCAGAACAAAATTTTCCTTTAGAATTAAATATAAAATACTTAGGGTATTCTTCTGAAAAAATAATAATTAAAGATCCTGCTGTGTATCAAATAAAAGCTTATTTATACGAATCACCCAAAAAAATGTTTGGTCAAAGAGTGTATCCTATCCAACGAGTAAAAGATACCCTTTATATAAATGGATTAAGTAAGATTATTTACAAAACTAGAACCAAGAAGAAAAAATAAATTAATCAATAAACTTAGAAAGAAAACTTTCAGCATTTTGGAGATGTAATTCTCTTTTACTTTCTGACAATCGATTAAAAGAATAATAAAGCATAGATGTCCTTGGATTGGATTTGAAAAAATCTTGATGCTTACCAACGAATCTCCAAAATAATCCATCCCAAATAGGTTCCCAATTACTTTTAGAATAATTACTCATTTTTTTAATATAATTGGAACCTCCGATATATGGTTTAGTAGCAAAAGTACCACCATCTGCAAATTGACTCATTCCATACACATTTGGAACCATAACCCAGTCATAAGCATCAATAAATAATTCCATGAACCAACGATAAACTTCATTAGGATGAAATTCGCACAATAACATGAAATTTCCTAATACCATTAATCGTTCGATATGATGACAATATCCTGTTTTTAATACTTTTTTTATTGCATCATCAACAGGTTCAATACCAGTTGTACCGTCATAAAAACTACTTGGAATTTTTCGATTAAAATTCCAAAAATTTTTAGTTCTGGAATAACGTCCTTTTATTTCATACATGCCTCGTATAAATTCTCTCCAACCAATAATTTGTCGGATGAACCCTTCTGTAGAATTTATAGGAATATTTTCTTTTTCTATAAATACGAGACATTCTTTAATAATATCATTAGGTAATATTAAACCTATATTCATTAATGGAGAAAGAACACTATGGTTTAAAAAAGTATGTTGTTTTACAATGGCATCTTCATAAATTCCAAAATCAAAAAATCGAAATTCAAAAAAATGATTTAACCAATCTTTTGCTTCTTTAAATTGAATAGGATAAATGGGTTGGTTAGAAATTTCACCTGGATTATTTTTAAAATTTTTCAGTGTATAATTGACGGCTTCATTCCAGTATGAAGAAGATTTCGGGAAGTAAATATTTGGAGGTATTTTGTCTTTTGGGTATTTTTTTCGATTTTCTGAATCATAGGTCCATTTTCCACCAATTGGTTTTTGATCGGAGTCTATTAAAATATTTAATTTTTTACGCTGTTGTTTGTAAAAAGTAGTTTGAAAAAAAGATTTTTTATCTGCCCTAAAAAAAGTAGATAAATCATTCTTGTTATTAATAAAAGAAGGATTATCATAAAAATGAATATCCTGATTTTTAAAAGTGATCTTAATTCTTTTTTGTAACCAGTAATCAACAGGGTCTATTACATGTATATTTGTGATATTTTTTTCTTCAATTTCTTTAGTTAATAAACGAATGTCTGATAAAGAATTATTCGATTCAATATAAATGACTTTTATTTTTTTCTTTAATAAATATTCTTCGTAGCATTTCATTGTCGCTCGATGAAATGCTATTTTTTGTTTATGAAATTTATATTGTTTGAATAAGAGAAATTCTTCTATTAGATATACATCATGCCCATTCTCTAGTAAAGGACTATTTTCAAATAATTGATGTGGAAAAATTATATTAACTTCTTTTGCCATTTTTATTTCGTTTACACCGTTCACTGCAATATTTTACTTCATTCCAATTCTTTTCCCATTTTTTTCGCCAAGTAAACGGTTTTAAACAAACGATACAAATCTTAGTAGGTAAATGACTCTTTTTCATTAGATTTCATTTTAAGTATTCTTTTTTCTAAAAGAATTATTTCGAGTATGAAGGCGAATAATTCTTCTGTTTTCTTCTTTGACTTTATGATTTTTTCGATGACCCCAAACTTTTATTCGAGCAGATTTTCCAGAAGCTACAATATCGATACAAGGATCTAGATAGTTAATTTCATGACCGATAAATGTTTTATCCATTGCTGTCATTTTCCAAGGTTCATGGATAAATTCCGTTGGAACATTTTTAAGTTCAGGAACCCATTTTTTAATAAAAATACCATCTGGATCATGATCTTGAGATTGTTTAATAGGATTATACATTCGAATCGTATTTATTCCAGTAGTTCCTGCTTGCATTTGAAATTGTGGATAATGAATACCAGGTTCATAATCTAAAAATAGATTCGCCAAATGATATACTCCTTTTCGCCAGTCGCAATCAAAATGCAAACAAAAAATAGAGACCAACATAGCGCGCATTCTAAAATTAATCCAACCTGTTTTTATTAAACAACGCATACAAGCATCTACTAAAGGAAATCCTGTTTTACCTTCTTTCCATTTTTGTATTAATATTTCATTATTATCATAATGTAAAGATTCATAGCCTTTATTAATACATCGCGTTTCATAATCACATTCTACTTCAAATTTTTGTATAAAATGACAATGCCATTTTAATCGAGTAAGTAATCCATTGAAACTTCGTTTATTCCTTTCATAATTCGGATGCGAAATGATAAATTGATAAACTTGTTTAATAGTGATATTGCCCCAAGCAAGAAAAGGTGATATTCGACCACATGATTTTCGACTTTGGCGAGGCTTAGAAATATGACGATTATAATTCATTCCTCTATTCTCACAAAAAGATTTTAAATATTTCCAAGCATATATTTCACCTGGTTTTTGGAAAGAATTTGGATACGGAATTAATTTTTTTTCCAAAGTAGATTTTAAGGGGAATGGATGTTGAATTTCTTTGAAATTAGCATACGAAAAAGGAATTTTTTTTATTTCACTTTTTATATGTTTATGCCATTCTTTATCCCAATTTATTCTATTTATTATTCCTCTAATTATTCCATCTCTTTGGAATTCAATCCAGTTAATCTGTTTTGTAGAAAGAAATTTATGTATTTCTTTATCTCTATTCCAAGTTTGTCTTATTCCACTTTCTTGATAAGAAAAAACATTTTTTATTAGGAATTTCTGTTGCAGAAAATTGAAAACCTCAATGGCTTCTGCATGAAATATTAAAACCTTTCTCTGAAATGGTTTTAATTGTTGATTCATGACTAAAATGGAATGATAAATGAATTGAAGATGCCTTAATGAACAATCAGGGTATGCAATTGCTGAAGGTTCGAAAATATAAATAGCTATATAAGTTTCATTTGAATTTTCGGCAAATAAGAATGGTAAATGATCGCTCACCCGAAGATCTTTTTTTAACCAAACTATATTGCAGACTTCCTTCATTTTTTATGCATCAAGATTTAGATTGAAATCTCGTATATTATATACAGCAATAATAGCGGATAGTTTATGAATAAACATTAAAATGGGTTAAGCTCATTCTTTAAATAGAAATAGAGGTTAAAAAAGTAAACAAGAATTTACTTCCTAGGATAAGGAATAAAATCATCTAAACAAGAAGAACAATGAGTGAAAGTCCAAAAACAATCTATGGTATCTGTAATCATGTGGAAAACTAATCCTATAAAAAATAATCGAATCCATTTATTCGAAGAGAATAATCCAAGCAAATAAATAATAATTGCATAATAAGTATGCAAAGGATGAAAACCAATACTACATCGGTTGGGATCAAAAAAAGGCGTAGCAAAAACATGATCCAAATCTACTACCATCGTTGATAAAAGAATTAAACCACATTTTAATACATGATCTCGATCGTATACATAGGCAATAATCCAAATAAATCCAAAATGAAGAAAGTAATGGACAAAGGTTTGCATCTGAATTATAAAGATTTATAATCGTAAACAGAAGTTTCTAAAATATGCTGATAATAATCTTCATATAAAGGAACAATACTTTCAATATCAAAATTAGAAGATTGTGCTAAAGCATTGGTTTTAAATTCTTGTAATAAAGGTTCGTTTTGAAGTAAAGTCAACGCATTAGCAGCCATTTCATCTGTATGACCTACATCACTTAAAAACCCAGTTTTACCATGAACATTTAATTCAGGTAAACCTCCTATATTAGAAGAAATAACAGGTACTTGACATGCCATAGCTTCCAAAGCAGCCAAACCAAAACTTTCACTTTCAGAAGGCATTAAAAATAAATCAGAAATGGCTAATAATTCTTCTACGGCTTCCTGCTTTCCTAAGAAACGAATTTCATGGCACAATCCAATTTCTCTACAAAGTCGTTCCATATTCTGACGTTCAGGACCATCACCAACGAGAAGTAATTTACATTTTTCTTTTTCGTAAATTTTCTTGAAAATCTTTATCACATCATCTACTCTTTTTACTTTTCTAAAGTTAGACGTATGGATTAAAATCTTTTCCCCATCTGGAGCAATTGCTTTTTTGAAATGATCTTTATCTGCCTTTTGGAAACGAGCAACGTCAATAAAATTATAAATGACTTTAATATCTTTTTCAATATTAAATTGAGAAACAGTATCCTTTTTTAAACTATTAGATACAGCCGTTACACCGTCTGATTTATTAATGGCAAATTCTACGACAGGATGAAAAGCTTGATTCATGCCCACCAAGGTAATATCTGTTCCATGAAGGGTAGTAATCGTTGGAATATATCGACCTTGCGTCAATAATATTTTTTTAGCCATATAGGCAACGGTTGCATGAGGAATGGCATAATGAACATGCAATAAATCCAAATTCTCATACTTGACCACATCAACCAATTTACTGGTAAGAGCCGTATCATAAGGTGGATATTGAAACAAAGGATAATCGGCATCATTTACTTCATGGTAATAGACATTGTTTTGAAACGAATTTAATCGTACAGGTTGTTGGTAGGTGACAAAATGGACATCATGACCTCTTCGAGCAAGACCTTTCCCTAATTCCGTAGCCAAAACTCCACTACCTCCATATGTTGGATAACAAACAATGCCTATTTTCATTTTATTCCTTTAGTTGATGTTCAATTTTTGTAAATATACTCGAACATTTGCTTATCGACTACTCCACCAAGAACTTAACATTAAAGTTACTGTAAAGAAAATGGCAAAGCCAAATCCAACTAAACTGAGTAACAATATTAAGCTCGCATAAGGTCCTTCATAAAATGAATAAGATAGGAGAACAATAGCTGAAGCCAAGTATATACCCAAAGTAACAATTCCCAAGACCAAACGGTTGGCTGCTCGAGTCATTTTATCTACAACAATTTCATCGGTGTAATTTGTTACATCAAATTTTAGGTTGCCTTTTCTTGTTTTTTCTAGAATTTCCTTGACTTCAACAGGAAAACTAGATAAGAATTCAGAAAACTCATTCAATGTACCAAAACCATCTTCCACAAGATTTTGTGGAGAATACATCTGTTTTAATAATTTAAAACCATACGGTTTAAAAAATTCGTAGGTATTAAAATTAGGGTGTATTGTCCGACCAATCCCATCTAAAATACTAAGCGCTCTCATAATAATAAAAACACCTCCAGGCATTCTCATTCTAAAATTCCTTATGATATTTTGAATCCGTAAAGTTAATTCTGTAATATCAACCTCATTAATATCTAAAGAAGCATAATCATCAATTAATTCTCCTAATTCTGCTTCAAAAGCTCGATCATCTTCAATATGATATTCAATCGCTAATTTTTTGAAATTGCGAGACATCATTTTAGGATCTTGCTTCGCCATTCCAATTAAAATACCAGCAAAAGCAAAACGATCGTGTTTCGTTAATCGACCCACCATTCCAAAATCAATTAAACAAAGCGTTCCATCTTCTTTGATAATAATATTTCCAGGATGAGGATCCGCGTGAAAATATCCATGTTCAAAAATTTGAGAAAGATAAACATCAATTCCTCTTTCTGCGAGTTTGGCGGTATCAATACCCCATTTTTTTAAAGTGTCTAAGTCGGTTATTTTTACCCCTCTAATAAATTCTTGTACTAAAATTTTACGGCTCGTATATTCTTGATAAACTTTAGGAACATAGAATTTTTTATTCTTTTTATAGTAGGATCGGAATTGCTCCATATAACGAGCTTCCGTATTATAATCTAATTCTTTCATTAAACTTTTTTCAAAAGTTTCAATGACGTCTTTAGCTCCATAAATTCCTTGGTTTTCTAATTGTTGTTTTCCCCATTTGACCAAGATTTTGAGAATATCTAAATCAGTAGTTACTTTTTTTCTGACACCAGGTCGTTGTATTTTAACCACAACATTTGTCCCGTCATTTAATCGAGCCCGATGCACCTGACCAATAGATGCTGAACCTAAAGGTTTTTTATAAAATTCATTAAAGTAATCTTTTATTCCACCACCTAATTCTTCTTCTATAATTTGCTCTACTTCTTGATAGGAAATAGGAGCTACATCTGATTGTAATTTTTGTAATTCTTCAATTAATCCTTCAGGTAATATATCTGGACGATTTCCAAGTGCTTGCGCTAATTTAATAAAAGTAGGTCCTAAATCTTCAGCTGCCATTCTGACCAACTCCCAGCGATTGTATTTTTTGCTTTCTCGTTCTTTTTTCCAACTTAATCTTCGTTTGTCTGGAATTAAAGAACTTAGAGGAGTAGCATTAACAAACTCTTCAAATCCATACTTGGTGAGTATGGAAGCAATTTCTCTAACACGTCCAATATTTCGGAAGGTTTGATCTATTATCATTTGTCTGCTTACCTTTTTTGTAAACTATACGGATAGAATTATGCCAAGTATAGAATTAGTTGTAATCAATTTTTTATGATAACATCCAATAGTACAAAGTTAGGGGTATTATTACTAAAGTAAAAGGAGATAAGTTGTTTCTTTTTTTACGCATTGCAAGGAGTTCACTATATTTGTTCCAAACCAAAATTCAAGAATGGGATTATTTGACAGTTGGTTTGGAAGAACGGAAGAAAAACCAGATCAACCTAATATTAAATTTGGTCGATATAGCGACTCTTACAAAACCGACAAGCAATATAAAGCTTGGCAACAATCATTAGAAAAATTTGATGATGGGGATCATTTTGATGCCTACGAAGATTTTTTTGATTACCTGAGTGATCCTGAAGCCGAAAATGTTCGTTACCAACGATTAGGCGATACCCATTTTAATTTTGAATTTTACCAAGGATCCAAAAAAATTAATGGATATTCTGATGGGAAAAAATTTAGAGCAGAAGCAAAAGTTGTTGAAGTTAAAGAAAGCAACTTGGGTTTTATGCGTCGATTATTAGAAAAGAATTTTGAATTAAAATATAGTCGATTTGGTTTAGATGCTCATCAAAATGTTGTCATTGTTTTTGATACTCCTCTCGTTGATGGTTCTCCTCAAAAATTATATTATGCTTTAAATGAATTATCTACTCAATCTGATAAATTAGATGATTTATTAATTGATGAATTTGATATGCTTTCGCCAATTGATAATGAGCATATTGAAAATATATCTGAGGCACAAAAAGAAATAAAATTTAATTTCATTTTAAAAACTACTCAAAAGGTTTTAGATGAAATTGAGCATGGAAAATTGGATGCACATATTTATCCTCAAGCGGTCGGCTATCAATTATTAGATTTAATCTATAAATTAGATTATTTGGTTTGTCCCGAAGGATTTATGATGGAATTATTTGAACGATTAAATCGGGATTATTTTAAAGAAGATAAAAAATCTATTGTAGAAAAGAATGTTGTATTCATAAAAGAATTAATGCATTTAATTCAGCGTCCCAAAGATAAATTCTTTACTGAAATGTATGGAACCTTAAGTACTTTCGGAATGACTCAGGTTGTCAATCATGAAAAATTTACTGGTTTTGTTGAAAAAGTAATTAATGAATATGATTGGTATGCTAAAAATAAACACTACGATATTGCTTTAGCGATTTCTGGTTATATCGTTGGATATAGTTTATTTTATTGGGCCATTCCTAGACCTGATCGGGAATTATTGCACTTATATTATGAAATTTTAGAGGCAGATTATTTCGAACAACTCGGCTTTGATTTAGAATTTTATAAAGATGGTAAGTATAATAAATCAGCTATAAAAAAAGAGATACAAAGTATTATTAAATCGAATAAAAATAAGTACGAAGATTTATCCGCTGATACAACGCTTTTAGTATATGATTCTAAACATGAGTTTGCTAGATCATTTTTAATGATGCTGAAAGATATGGAAGTAAATCCTGTGGATTAAGATATGGAGATGAAGCATAGAAATATTTAAGGATATTGTTGTTCAAATAGGAACACCTTATAATGTAGGAACTGGTTTTTACCTCAAGAGTGAAAACATTATTGTTACCAATGAACATGTCGTCAGAGATAATAAAGAAGTAACCATAGATGGCAGGAACTTCAAAAAACAAACAACTCGTGTTTTATACTTAGATCCTAAATATGATTTAGCATTTTTGGAATGTAGTGAAAAAATTGGGAAAAAATTAAGAAATGCAGACATCTGTTTGGTTGAGCAAGAAGTGAATCAAGGAGATTTAGTGGTAGCAGTTGGACATCCTTTTGGATATGAATATTCAGCGACTCAAGGAATTATTTCCAATACAAAACATAAAGAACATGATTTGAATTATATTCAACATGATGCAGCTTTAAATCCAGGCAATAGTGGTGGGCCCTTAATTAATGCGAAAGGAAAAATTATTGGAATTAATAACTTTATTGTAAAGGATGGAAATAGTGTTGGCTTTTCTTTACCCACTCAATATCTTCATCAATCTATTCAAGATTTTATCAATGTAAGAAATGAAACATCAGCAAAATGTTTGTCTTGTTCAAACCTAGTTTATGATTCAATAATAGATCGAGGCTACTGTCCACATTGTGGAAGCAAAATAAAATTACCTTCTCAAATTGAAGATTATCAACCTACAGGTATTTCACAAACCATAGAGAGTTTTATTAATATTCTTGGACATAATGTAAAATTAAGTCGAATGGGTCCTTCACATTGGATCGTAAAAGAAGGTAGTGCAGATATTAAACTTTTATATAGTGAACGAGAAGGAATGATTTTCGGAGATGCTTATTTATGTCAATTACCTAAAAAAGACATTGGTCCAATATATGAATATATGCTTCGCCAAAATTTAGAATTAGAAGGACTCAGTTTAAGTGTACCAGCTAATTCAAAAGATATTGTTTTATCCTTATTTATTTATGATCGATATTTGAATGAACAAACAGGGAGAGCCTTGTTTATGAATTTATTTAAAATGGCTGATTTTTATGATAATATCTTTATAGAAAAATTTGGAGCAGTACCTAAAGAAGATTGGGTAGATGAATAATTCATCATAATTTTCTAGATCAGTAGACATTCTATTTTTTACTACGTTAATTGTATATTACTTAAACTAATTAAATCATGCGAAATTTATTTTATCTATTTTGTTTAGCTTGTCTTACCTTTTCAATGGTAAGTTGTGAAGAAGAAAACCCAATCATTAGTGGAAAAATTACAAAAATTGATGTATTAACTTTTCCATCTTTTGATGAAAATGGAGATAGTTGGGACAATTTTCAGGGATTACCAGATATTTATGTGAAGTTTAATAGAGGTACAGATTTTTCAACGGGTGCTGAAGATACTGCAAATCGATATGATGATGCTGTGAGTCCTGGAACTTTTGCATTTGATGTAGATTGGGATTTAGATGTTTTAGGTGATACTTATACTTTAGGAATTTATGATTATGATCTGATAGATCCTTTAGATGGAGATGATGAAATGGGTAAGATTTCATTCGTGCCAGATGACTATACTGATGAATCTTCTAAATTTAATATTACTTCTGGAAATGTTTCTATTAACGTTACTGTAGAATGGACTAGAGGAGAATAATTTTATTCTGAACGTAGTTTTCATAAAAAAAGGCGCATTCAAAAAATTTGAATGCGCTTTTTTTTATGTCTTTACCTTTTATCAATGAATTGGAAAAGAAGAAGTAGAAATACTAGAAGTCGTAGTAGATTTAACTAATTTATCCTGACCAAATTTTTGAATCCAAACATTATCATTCCCACCAAGTTTACCTACTTTATGGCAAGCGATATGTGTCCAATATGGATTTAATAAATTGGCTCTATGTTCTTTAGTAGGTACATCATTATCGATCAATAATAAGATAACGGCTTCTCTAATACTAGAAAGTCCACCCACTAAGTTTTCATTACCATCTTGAAATGTTTGACAAGAAGATTTAACCCGATCCCAAGGATGAGAACCATTAGTCCCTACATGACCTGCATTTCCTTTTTTCTTCAAATCAGTACCATGCCATTTTGCAGCGGTATACATACATTGAGTGGGCGCCAAAGTAGATAATGGCATTGTATTGCTTAATTGATGAATTAATTCTTCTATGGAAGCATCATACTTGGTCCACCCTTTGCGATTTTGAATATTTTTGAATTCTTCAATCATTGGAATATATGATTGT
>JAHDFV010000314.1 GCA_020627985.1 Saprospiraceae bacterium | reverse complement strand
TAAATGGTCCATTTACAGATGAATGGGTTTCCATTTGTGAGAATAAAGGGGTTAAAAAAAATAAAGAGGTGAAGACATAAATAAATATAATCTTATTCATAATCGTTGTTTTAGGTTTTGAAGAGATTTACTTTTATATCACTTCATTAGTTATATTTGGTAATATTTGGTAATATTTGGTAATACTAAAATAAATAATTTTCTTATAAAGAAAGTCACTTCGTCGTCTTCCCTTTATACCATTCTGTAAAAACACGATCAACAGGTTCCCACAATTCAATTTTATTATTTTCAGGATCTAGGATATGTACAAATTTCCCGTAATCAAAAGATTCAATTTCATCCAATACGGTTACGCCTGCTTCTTTTAATTCTTTGACTAATTCCTCTAAGTTTTCCACTCGATAATTAATCATGAATTCTTTTTTAGACGGTTCAAAATAATCTGTTTTTTCTTTAAAGGGACTCCAATTTAAATAACCTGGTTTTTCAGGTTCATCTGCTAATCTAAATTCAAAAACAGAACCGTATTCATTGGTCACTAATCCTAAATTATTTTTATACCAATCTTTCATGGCATCTGGATTTTGGCATTTAAAAAAAATGCCGCCAATTCCTGTTACTTTCTTTTTCATTTCTTCAATATAAAAAAAAATCCAATGTAGTAAAAGACTACATTGGATTTAATCGAAAGCTTCATTCAAAGAAATTATAATTTCGTAAAGGATCGTATTCCTTTATTGCCTTCGGTATCTTTAATTCTTATATAATAGGTTCCAGCATTTAAGTCCGAAGTAGGAATATTAATATTGCTATTGGATTGACCTGATTTTAGAATTAAAAGGCGTCCCAAAACATCTAAAATTTCTATTTCAATAATTTCTGTTTGATCTAATTCAACATTAATTTCTATTTCATTAATTGTTGGATTTGGAAATACATTTATAGAAGAAGTAAGAGCATTATTTTTAACAGATGACACATTATAAAATTCTCTTGAAAAATTAATATTATCCACTTGTATTTCAGAAATGATTTCAGTGCTTGGTGTTTCGGAAAGCACTTCACCTGTAGAAGCATTAATTGCCATTAAAACAAATCCATTGTCATTTGATCCTCTTAAAATATATGTTTGACTGGCTTGATCATAAGCAACACCACCAACTTGAACACCAGCATAATAACCCGATAAAATAGGAGATGCATTCATTAATGTTGCTTCACCTGTTTCAATATTTATTTCAGCAAAATAAGTATTGTAATATGCCATTTGGTTGAGTGGATCAAAAAGAGTAGGATCTTCTATTGTATACAAACTAAACAACCGATCTTCTTTATTATCATATTCAAAGAAATTAATACGAGGCGTTTCAGGAGCGTTAATTATAGGATTTGAAGTCATTTCTCCTGTTTCCACATTTACTGCAACTAACTTATTATTACCTGATTGGTCAACACCATAAAAGATATAACGTTTGCCATTGGTATCAAATGTTGTAGAACCAATCGCTATGGCAGAAATATCAGGCAATGAAGCAACAACAGTAGTAGAACCATCCATTAAATCTATACTTACAATTCGTTGAAGTTCGTTTTCAGTATCATAACTTAAGCCATAGGTTGTACCAGTTTCTAAATCAAATTCTAATTCAATAGCATGAGCGGTTGTTGAAGGGTTCGATTGTGAATTCTGATCCGTTACATCCGCTGAAAAAATGGAGTAATTTTGTTGATTATCGGTTCCATAATAAATAAGTGTACCATTCTCATGATCAAAAGTAGAAGAACCAGATGCAATAGCAAATGAATTTTCTACTTCAAACAAAGTGGTAATATCAGCCGTAAAAGGATCAATTTGAACAATATCTAATGGATAAATTTGGCCATCAGGATTAGAAGTTCCTTGGGCTTTTAATCCATATAATGTTATGGATTGAGCAAATAAAGAAAAGGATAGGAATAGGAAGGCAATAGTGGATAAAAATTTCATAATAAGGGTTTTATATTTACAAAATCAATTTTTATCCTAACAGAATATCATTAGAATTGTTTATTTAAATTACCAAAAAAAGAGGAATAGTTTTACACTATTCCTCTTTTAATTTTATTTAATACTTAAAAAGATTATCCATTCTTTTTCTCAAAATCTTGCATCAACCCAACCAATTTATTGATTCCTTCTTTTGTCATTGCATTATAGATAGATGCTCTAAATCCTCCAACAGTTCTATACCCTTTTACTCCCATACATCCTTCAGAATTACATAAATCCAAAAATGCTGATTCCAAAGATTTGTATGCATCATTCATAACAAAAGGAACATTCATTAAAGAACGGTCTTCTTTTCTAGATGTTCCTACAAAAAGTGGATTTCTATCTATTTCATCATACAATAAGCTACCTTTTTCTTCATTATGAAGTTCCATAGCTCCCACTCCACCCATTTCTTTAACCCATCTCATCGTTAATAATGAAACATAAATAGGAAATACTGGTGGTGTATTAAAAGATGAACCTTTTCCAATGTGTGTATTATAATCCAACATGGTTGGAATCTCACGCTTTACCTTACCTAATATATCTTTACGAATAATCACTAATGTTGTACCTGCTGGACCCATATTTTTTTGAGCTCCCGCGTAAATCATTCCAAATTTTTCAGTTGGAATCGGTCGACTAAAAATATCTGAAGACATATCACAAACAATCGGCACATCCGTATCAGGAAAAGAATGCATTTGTGTGCCATAAATCGTATTGTTACTTGTTAAGTGTAAATATTTTGCATCAGATGGGATATCATATCCTTTAGGGATATAGGTATAATTTTCATCCTTAGAAGATGCCAATACATTTACATTCCCAAAATGTTTTACTTCCTTAATTGCTTTACTAGACCAATTTCCTGTATCAACATAACAAGCCGTTTCATCAGGATTTAAAAGATTCATAGGTGTCATATAGAACTGAGAACTTGCTCCACCTTGAAGAAACAAGGTTTCATAATCATCACTGAATCCTAGTAATTCTTTCGCTAAAGCTCTTGCTTCCTCGATGACTGCAACAAATTCTTTGGATCTGTGCGAAATTTCAAGGATTGATAATCCCATATCTCCAAAAGACAATGCTGCCTGTGAAGCTTGTTCTAAAACCGATTGTGGTAAAATGGCAGGTCCAGCAAAGAAATTATACTTTTTCATGAAAATTTATTTTAATTTTTGGCAAAAGTAATCCTTTAATTACTAAGGTTCATCTTTAGATTCGTTAATTTGTAAATAATTATAAATTGAATGATTTTCTTAAATGAAAAGAAAGATTCTTGAAGTAATAATTATTTTACTGCTCACATTCTTATTGGCAGAAATTGTCCTAAGGCTTTTAGGTTACCAACCTTACATCCAAGAAGAATTTACCATTCAAACTCATCCTAAATCTTCAATGGTTTTGCACCCCTCTCTCGGAATGGGACTACGTCCTGGAACGTTCAACATAACCTTAAATAAAGCATTAAAATATAAGGTCACACACAACAAAGATTCACTTCGAATTACTTCGAATACAATAGAAGATCTTGCCAAACCTCAAATTCATTTTCATGGTTGTTCTTTCACTTATGGAATGGGTGTAAATGATCATCAAACTTTCCCTTTTTTGGTTCAACAAGCTTTAGGTGATCATTATCTAATTAAGAATATTGCAGTTCCTGGTTACGGAAATTTACAAGGATATCTACGAACAAAATCCATCATTGAAACCAATCAAGAAAAACCGAAAATCATATTCGCTTTTTATGCTCCTTTTCATCAGGAAAGGAATGTGCTCTCCTCAAATTTTCGGGCACAAATGTATTATAATTTTTCGGTTTTATCTCTGGATAAAATCTCTTATTCTTATCCTTTTATTTCATTAGATAATGAGGATTTAGTCTTTCAAGAAACCAAGAATATTTATAACCCCATTTTTGGCAAAAAGAATTTTGCAATAATGAATGCCATACAAGAAAGTATACATTCATTTAAAAATAAAAGGATAAGCGCTCATCAATCGACTTTGTTATTGTTCGAAAAATGGAATCAATTGTGTCAAGAAGAAGAAATTGAATTTATTGTGGCCTCTATTCTTAAAGATGATGAAAGTCAATTCATGTTAGAGGCTTTAAAAGAAAAAGATGTAAAAACACTCGACATTGCTTTGGATATTTTGAATGACAATCAATTAAACCAACTTCCTTATGATAGTCACCCCAGTGAATTAGCTCATCAAATTTATGCTGAACAATTAATAAATTACCTACAACCCAATCCTTTCCATTAGTAAGTATATATTTGTGTATGAAAATTTTAGGGATAGCGGCTTTTTATCATGATTCTTCTGCCACCATTACTGTGGATGGGAAAATAATTGCTGCTGCTCAAGAAGAACGATTTACGCGTAATAAGCATGATCCAGGTTTTCCTACACAAGCTATAAAATTTTGCTTA
>JAHDFV010000313.1 GCA_020627985.1 Saprospiraceae bacterium | reverse complement strand
AATAACTTTTACCTTTTGACCAATACAAATAGATAAAGAGAATATAATACTCAATGTGCTTATTAAAGTTATTCTAATTTTCATTTTTCAGTCGTTTATTTCTACCTACCTTTTCCAAATTCGTAGTAGGCGCCAATTTTAAGATTTACAGTATTTAATTTAGAGGAAGAGAACCCTTTATCAAATAATTCTCCATCCGTGATAGTCCCGTCTTGCGAATGTTGAAAGAAATCCGATAACCCCAGATAATACTCTAGACCAATTTGAATGCCCCAAACGATATTAATGTCAAACTGATAATAAGGGGTAATAGCTAAACCATAGCTAAAATTGGATTTTAGTTCTGCATTAGTAGAACCTTCCACTGGATTGAAATAATATTCAAATTCATCGACATTTTTTCCTAATTCATCGTAACTAGGAAAATTGCTAGAATTAGGAATCAGATATACATCACTACTATTAATTCTTCTTGCACCAGAAATAACACTTGCATAATTAATCATAAATAATGCATCAATATAAAAATTATGATTAGATTTATCTAACAATTTGTATGATACACCAATTCCCGGTTTTATCCTTATCATGGAAAGAATTTCAAAATTTCTATTAGACGTGTTAGTAACTGGATATTTCAAATTGTCAATTGATACATTATTGAGGGTATCTATCTCATTACTACCATCCAATATGCCATAATTGATTGGGTCTTGACTTTTTAAAATTCCTCTAAAAGATAATTCATTTGTATTAAAATTGATAACATCTACACCTAGAGCCAAGGCGATAAATAATCTTTTACTTTTCCCAATACCATACCTGTACAATAATTCTGCCCCATAATTTACTGAATTCACTTTAGGGTCATTAAATAAAAGATTATTCGCTTGTAAATTTGATTCTAAATTTAATTTTCCAACACCACCTCCAATAGATAAGCTCAATACACTATACCTATCAACATCTTCTTTTATTCCCCCTAAACTTAATATTTGAGTTATCTTACCATAAGTCAAATCATTTGGGGGAAACTCTAAATCGAATCTAAGATTAATTTTACGACCTTTACTATTATATCTTGCAATTGAACCTTCATAATACGTATTTACTAATTTCTCCATTGTAATCCTTGCATACAAAAACCCAGAGGCATTATAGCCTAATTCTTCTAATATGAGATCATTAATTCTAAAACTTACACCATCTTCAAATAAGTATTCGTAAACGTTATCAGCATAATCAGCATGGTGAATCATTTCTGGTTTTAAGCTTATATCATTAATTACCCTTGCTCCAGTAGTAAAAAGTCCACTCCATGCAACTGATTTATCTGAAGACACTGTTCCAGATGAAAGGTCAATAAAGTCCGCTATACTTGAGTATTTGTCTAAAATAAGCTGGCATTGTTCTATAAGCATTGCCGTTGTATCTGTGCTTATGCTTTGAGGATTATCATAAAACTCAGAATTAATGGTTAATGTCGGTTTAATTTGAACTTCTTGCGCTTCTGATTTAAGCGAAATAAAGAGCAATAGCATTATACATTTAAATATTAATTTTTTCATTTGTTTTACTTTAATATGAAGAATTTTCAACATATATTCCCGTTATCTCGGCGTAATTCCTACTGTTAAAAACATGAATTTTCAATAACAAATCCAATTCTCTTGGTTCATCTAGATACAAGTATCTATTTTCATTTGTAAAAACTGCAGCTACATATTTCTTAATCTTAACTTGATAAAAATAGGATTGTTTATTTTTATCTGAAGGGTCTAATACAGGTTTCAAATCATGTATGTTTTTAGTAAAAAGATTATTGTAAATGATGTATTTTTCCTGATAAGAAACATCTATCCCTTTACCAATACTATATTCAGATAAGTTATCAATATAATCTGCAATCTCAATATAGTTACCTTCAGTTTCTGAAAGATCATTATATACAATAGCATTATCAGAAAATAAACTTCTAAAATAGTCAATGCTTCTTTGAGACATTTTGATGGATTTATTAAAATTAAAAGTAGAATATTCCAAATAATCATTTACATATCTCCAAGCAATTATCCGATTGGATTTATGAATCTCAGTAATATCACTCGCTTTATTAAAAAGAGTATCTTCAAAAAAATTGGTATCATTATCATCATCTACAGTGTGATCTTGTGCTATCAAAAATTTGACAACAACAGAGAAAACAAAGAATAATATGTATGATTTTCTATTCATTGATTACAAAAAGCTTAAAGATATTTTGTTCGCCGTTGCTGTTAATTAATTGTAATAAATACATACCTTTTGCTGTATTTGATAAATCTACTTCTTCCGTGTATTTCTTCCCTACTTTTAGAAAGCTTCCTGTTTTTATGTGTTTGCCATCAATACTAAACACATTGAAATTGTATTGACCAAACCAATCTCCATTGGTTGAAATGTTGAATAATCCATTATTGGGGTTTGGATATACCTCGAAGTTATTATTATCTTCTTGATCATCAGATCTCAATCCTAAATATGGAGGACCATCAATATTGAAGTGATTTCTTGTTGTACATATTTCATTTGGATCATAATTTTCGCAATTAGGATCATCAGATTTATACCAAGTATCCACCCAGAAATAATAGTCATTATCATTGGTTTCTAAGTCGTCCATGATAGCATCCAAATCGGTATCTGGTTCTGCAAATAAAAATTGACCATTTGTGCTAAAATTCACAATTCCATCAGTTGTAGCAACATTATCAAAGAAAATATCGGTTCCATCAGGTGCATTTTGTGTTTTCCCCCATTGGAAGCAGAGGTCATCTGGGCTTTCATTATCTACAATTAAAGTAGAGTCATTAAATAATTCTAAAGCTAGGATATCTCCTGGCCACCAAAGGACACGCTTTCTGTTAGGTGCTGAACCTTCCATTATTATTAAAGTATCAGTAATATCGCCTGAACAGATTAAGTTAGATACTTGAATATTCTCTGTTATAGAAACCAAATAATTACCTGAACCATAGTCATTTATATCAAGATGTATATAATCTTCTTCTAATCCAATCAATGATAAGTTTTCTTCATTTTCGAAATCTATATTGATATCCCAGGTACTATTTTCACTTAATTTATCTTTCAATACAAACGGTGCGTCATATGTATTTAGACAAAATGGGTCTTGGCCTTGAAAATCTATTCCTGTAGGGTTTGGTGCTTCAACAAATTTGATTGCTCTAGGAGAAGGAGAAATAAATGAGCAGTCTGCTTCTACATTACCAATAGCTATAAATGCAAAATAAAAAACATCCAGATCAAATAATTTTGAATCATATACTAACTGAGCATTTCCTGTATCATCAATTTCTGAAAATGCAATAATATCTTCACTATTACCTAAAAAATTACTGTTCGAGGAAATAACGAAGCTAGAACTCAAGCCAAGATCTAATTCCAATTCATCATTGTACTGAAGGGTTAAAAGTTCATTTGAACAAGCAATAATTGGTGTCTCAATATCAACGATCTCTCCTAGTTGGAATGAACAATTACAACCTGGCACATTAAAGTCAATAGTATCTAATTGGTTACAGCCTGTTGATGAATCAATATCGGATATTACTATAGAATAAGTAAGTGTAGAATCTCCTAAAATAGAAGACTCCAAATTGTCAAATTGTAATTGAGTCAATAATGAGTTTCCTACTTCTTGACTTAAATTTATCGACTCACCATTATTTAAGATAATTTCTTCGATAATGTATTGCCCCGTCCCTCCAGTAATATTGAATTGAAGAGATTCTAAATATTCTGCATTTTCATCGCAAGTAGAAGAAACAGGAGAAAAGTTTATCTTAGGAACTACATCTAATTGAATCGATTGATTTATTGGGATTGAACATGGATATTCGTCTCCATATGCAATACTTAATATTCTAATATCCTGTGATTCTATCAGATTATTAATACTATACTCTTGACCAACACCAGGAATAATTTGATCTCCATTTTGAATTTCAATAATTGTATTTTCTGGGTTTAGATTATAACTAAACGAAAAATCATCTCCTTCACAAATTTCAAAAGTGTTTCCATTAGAAATATCGGGACTTGTTATAGTAAGTTTGGGTTCCTCTCTTATTTCTACAAGTAAAAAATCATCAGAATTACATAATTCAGGTGATGCATCTTTTATTTTGTGCTTTATATTATATATTCCTGGCTCAGTAAACTTAATATTAAAATTTGTCGAATCACCAGATGCCTCAATACCTTGTAGATCAGTAAACGGAAATAATATTTGAAATGGAATTTGATTATTAACTTCCACTGTCCAAATGCTTTCTATAATAGGAAAGTTATCTACACTTCTAGACTCATGGCTTAATTCAAAGTCTTCACCTATACATCCAATAATTCTATTTTCATTATTATTATCTATCAAAATTGAGGTAAAGCATTTTGAAGTATCAATTATTGTAATTGTTTCTTCTTCAGTGTAA
>JAHDFV010000017.1 GCA_020627985.1 Saprospiraceae bacterium | reverse complement strand
TTTCATGATCCATCATAAACCGCACAGGATCGCCGCCTTTCCCACAGCCAAAACACTTGTAAATGTTTTTGGCAGGAGAAACGGTAAACGAAGGTGTTTTCTCGTTATGGAAAGGACAAAGTCCTAGCATATTGACACCTCTACGTTTCAAATTCACAAAATCCCCAACGATGTCTTCCACCTTGGCGACCTCCATGATTTCGGCTATGGTCTTTTGTGTAATCATTATGATCAAAGATAAGTAAATTTTGAAGGAGAAGATTTTAAAAAAGGTAGTTTAACGGTAAGACATAAAAAAATCCCGAATGAAAGTAATTTTACCATCATTCGGGATTTTAAAGAATTTATAATCTATTCCAATTACTCAGGTATTTCGAGTTCATGACTTTCAATAATATTATTCTTTACGCCTTTAATTTGCAGGGTTACTTTTAGAGGAGAAGCATCCCAATCTATCTTAATAGTTCCAAAATTCAAATCATTGATCTTCTTTCCAACTCTAAATTTATTTGCTTCAGGTTTTGGATATTTACGAGTATGAGTTAATCCACTTGAAGTAAATTCATATAATGGATGTTTCATATCAGGAATATTCACCTTAGAAACTTCAGCATGGTGACGATCTCCACTTAGCAATATAACACCAGATGGTCGATGTGTTTTTATTAATTTAAATAATTTTCTTCTTGAAGTAGGGTAGTTGCCCCATTTTTCAAAAGGATGAAAACGAGAGATCACTTGTGTTCCGTTCACAACTAAAGTGATTGGAGCAGTACTGTTTTTTAATTCTTCTTCAAACCATTTCCATTGCGTTTCACCTAAAATGTCTGCCTCCGGATCTGGTATATAAACTTTATTTAAAGGTCCTCGTACTACTTTATCTCTAAAAGTACGCGTATCTAAAATGATAACTTTGACTTGTTTTTTGCCTTGTCCAAATGTATACGATTGATAAATTCCTTCACGATCTCTAATCGGTGAATCTGAAGGCGTATTAAAGAATTTCATGAAAGCAGCTTTACTAGCTTCTTTACCTGTAAAATGTTTATTTCCATCATTATCACCATAATCATGATCATCCCATGTACCTATGATTGGACAAATTTTGGTTAATTTTTGATAACCGATATTACTTTTTAGTGTATTGTATTTTTGAGTTAATACAGCTTCATCATCACTATCTCCATAAATATTATCACCTAACCAAATCCATAAATCTGGATTCGTTTGAAGAATGGGGCCCCACATGGGCATAGGTAATGATGTTTTATTACAAGAACCAAAAGCAATCACATCCACAGAATGAGGATGATCTAAAACTGGAGTTTCATCTGTAGTTTCTCCTTTCTCTCTGAATTCATCAGTATTAGAAACTAAAACGGGTTTTGCCTCTTCTTGTTGGGTAGTAGAAGTAGACGACTGGGTCGTATTGACTTTCTTTTGGCAAGCAGCGAAAAATAGTATTGAAAAGAATATAATGGTTATCCGATACATGTAATTCTTGTTTTATTCAATGATTCTAATCCTTATTCTAACTTATAATATAGGGTATATTAGTATAAAGAAATTCCCAATGATTCGTTAAAGTTATCAATATTATTCATTCTATGAATATGTGACTTGATAATTAGTAAAGTATTAACGCATCTTATGAAATATTTTAGCCTCTACCACTCCCTTTTTTATTGAATTCTGCCTGCTTTACGCCATTATGTTGTTGAAGCAAGTCTAACATTTTACGAGGCTTAATCTTAGTTGTATCATAAGTTATTAGAACCATAGGTGGGTTTGGAGCTAAATTTTTAAGGACTTTAATGTCATAATCTCTAAAGTCTCCTTGAATTTTTCTAATGTCAGAAGTAGGATTTAATACGACTATAATTTCATTCGGAATCGCATAATCAGGTAAAGGAATTTCCTCTACCTCTTCAATTTTTTCTTCGGAAGTATCTGGACTTACTTTCGTTGTTTTTTGTTGTGGAGAACAACTAATGATACAGAAGATGCCAATAGCAAATATGGAGTATAAAAGGATAGATTTCATAACATTTGATTTATTATTCATAACTAAAAGCTATACCTAATCATATCTATTATTAGATCGCTTTTTCTTAAGACGTTGAAAAATAGTAAAAAGTCATGAAAACAAAGAATGTAAAAAAAGAAGCCTCCCTTTTATCAATTGGATAAAGAGAGACTTCAGTCATCGGGTATTCAAAATTTATGATGTATTCCTAATTCAATTTATTGAAGACTTCTTTTAATTCATCAATCGTATAGTTTTGGAATTTAAAATCTTCAGCTTCAATTTTCTGTCCAATTTCGGTTGAAAGAGTTGCCATTTTAGCTTCCTCTTTTCCATATTGAATGGCAATAATTTCGATAGGTTCTCCTTCAGGTAATTGATTGTTGTTATAATTATTTACAGATGAATTATAATTTAAAATAGAATTATCTTCTTTGAAAACAATGCGTACAATAGTTTCGTCTAATTCTGTAATCGGTATTTCTAAAGGAACTAATTTTTGACCTTTTTCTTTTTTCATAAACATGTCAATATTAATCCAATTTAATTGAGTAGATCGGCCGATATAATGATCAAAAACATAATCATTCATTTCTAATCCTTCTGCTTTCATTGCTGCAACTAATTCTGGATAATTTCCTTTAAACTTTTCAAGTAATTCTTCCAGTTTATTTAAGCACATATTGATCTTGTAGTTTCGAGCAGCATTTATTCGTTCTAATCTAGCTTGTCCTTTCTTACTTCTACATTTTTTATAATGCCTCCATTGTGGATATTTAAATAAAAATAAATTTAATCGCGCAGAGAATTTAAATTTGATACATTGATACGTAGTTCCCCCACATTGCCTACAATCATTACTGTTTTGATTTTCTAATCGTAATAATTGTTGATTCGATAATTGATTTTTTCCCATTACTTTCCAATCTATTTCTCCTGATTTGTTTTTTACTCCTGTAAATAAATTCATGTCAGGATAAATAGTGTTACTCATTTTATTGATTGGAGAAATAATATCAAAATGTACTCGATCTTTTAAACAAACCTTTTTATTATTTTGTAGCGCTTCTATAAAAAAAGTACCTGCAGTTCTTAAAGGTCTATTCATGGAAACCGTATGTAAGCCTGCTTGTAAAAATTCACTTTTTTTATAATATTCTTTTAATTTAATTTCTATTTCTCCTTTTATTTCTTCTTTAGTTTCACAATCGCAAAAAGATTGCTTTTTGAAAAATAAAGTTGTGCCATTTGAAGCATGAATAAATCCTCCTTTTTTCGCTTGTAATAAATGAATTTCTGCTTCTTTGTCTAGTTGGTGAAAGAAATTTTCAAATTCCGTTAATTCTCGTTTAACCTGTACTTCGGGAATGATTTCTGCTTGATGTCGAATCGTAAATGTGTCTATTTTTGTAGGATAATAAACTATGTTTTTAGGTGCTTGAATTTCTTCAATTAGAAAAAAGATTTCTACTCTTCTATTTTCGGCAACTTCATTAGAATGTGAGATAATAGCTGGTAGATCTTCACCGTAATAATTTTCCTTCATTCGAATAGAATGAAATCCATTTTCTTCAAGAAAAAAGCGAATGTTTTGTACGCGTCTTTGAGATAATAATTGGTTTTGGTTTTTAGAACCTACTTGATCTGTATGACCTTTTAATGTGATTGAAACAATATTTTGGTGTAGATATTTCGTTAGTTGTTGTTGAAGGTTTAATCTTGCATGCGGTGTTAATACATCTTGATTCGTTTCAAAATGGCAGTTAATTTGATAATCTTTAATCATTGTGGTTTGTGCAGAAAGCGCAAAAGTCATCATTAGACAAAAAAGGGCGAATACTAATTTTAAATTATTCATCGTGTTCTGGTTTTATAATGATCGTTATTAAATCATTGGTTTGATAAAAATTGAATTGATGATGCTAAGGTGTAGCGTTTTACCTTTTTATTATATCAGTAATTCATAAGCGGTAGGATAAAACCATGAACGGTTATACTTTAGATGGGTGCCTTAATTAAAATTTAATTTATACACATTCTATGAAAAAGAATATTTGCTTCTGTTTCTTTTTATTATGTACCATTAGCCTGTTTTCTCAAGGAAATAAAGAGAAGAAGCGCATCAATGAAAAAATGAAAGAAGCAAATGATAAATTATTGTCCTATAATTATATAGGTGCTTCCAATATTTATGAAAGAATATTAGCGAAAAAGCCAAATTTTGCTCCAGCCAAAAGAGGAATGGCAGTATGCGCAATGGGTTTAGATAAAAATGAAGAAGCAGAAGAATGGTTAAAAGATATTGATAAAAATCATCCCTTCTTTTCTCAAGTAACCAATTATGATTTAGCAAAAGTATATTATCGAATGGGACGCTATGATGATGCAGTAAAAGCGTTCGAAAAATTTAAAGCAGTGTCCCAAATGCCTAGAGGCAAATTTGGTTTAAATGGTCAATATGAAGCAGATTTAGTTAAAAAGTATGTTTATAAATTAGAAGATTCTATTTACGAATGTATTTATGCTAGAGATTCTATTCCAGCAATGGGAATAAAAGATGTGGTGAATTTAGGGGATGCCATTAATACAAAATCAAGTGATTATTTTCCTTTTTTAACGAATGATGAATCAGTGCTTTTATTTTCCAGAAATTCCAGTAATGAAGATTTTTATGTGAGTACAAAAAAGGATGGAGAATGGCAAGAAGGCATTAAAATAAATGATGGATTTAATACCTCAGAAAATGAAGGAATGTGTACCTGTACACGGGATAATATAAAATTATATTTTACCGCTTGTCAACGAGATAATTTTGAAGGCACTTGTGATATTGAAGAAGCTACTTTAAATATAGAAGAGGATAGTATTTATGTAACGAAAATAAAAAAAATAAAAGGAGATTTAAATACAAAAATGTGGGAATCCCAAGCTTCTATTTCTTGTGATGGTCGCATGATGTTTTATTCCAGTAATAGAAGAGGTGGATATGGGAAAACAGATATTTATGTGAGTTATAAATTACCAGATGGTTCTTGGTCTCTAGGAGAAAATGTAGGAGGAAATATCAATACAGACGATTACGAAGAATCTCCATTTATTACAAATGATGGACAAACTTTATTTTTTAGTTCGATGGGTTTATTGGGGATGGGAGAGCAAGATATTTATATGAGTAGATTACAAGCGGATGGAAAATGGGGTAGAGCTGTTAATTTAGGGAATAAAATAAATACATCCTATAGAGAATTAGGTTTCTTTTTAACCGCCGATGGAAAAACAGGTTATTTTGCATCAAATCGTCCTTCAGGAAAAGGGGGATTAGATATCTACCAATTTACATTAAGTACACCCATAAAATCAAAACCGATAACTTTTGTTGAAGGATATGTAAGAGATTCAATTACGAAAGAACCCATACAAACTGTCATTGAAACTAGAGATGGACAAAAGATCGCTACAGATGAAAATGGACGTTTTTTTAGATGTCTTCCTCCAGGCGATTTTATTGTTGAAATTCAACACAACGATTATTTTAAATATCAAAATAATAAACCTATTCCTGAATGGAACAATCGATCTTTTTTTGATGTAGAATTTCTTTTGCGACAACCAGAAAAATTGATTGTTTTTCATGATCCACCCGAAGAACCCATTCAAGAAGTTCCAAAAGAAATTATTGAATGGGTTCCTGAGAAACCTAAAGAAATTATAAAAACAAAAATCGTTAAATCTAAACCCATTTCAGAAAGTATTTATTTTGATTTTGATCATTCTATAATTTCTACTGTTGAAGTTTTGAAATTGAATCAAATGTGGCAAAAATTACAAAACAGACCCTATAAAAAAATTATTATTAATGCCTATTGTGATTATAAAGGAAATGATCAATACAACATTATATTATCAAACAAAAGAGCTTTAACCGTTTACCGTTTTTTAATAGAAAAAGGAATCCCTGCTTCTTTGGTTCAATATTCTGGTTTAGGGGAGATAAATGATTCAAATCCAAGATGGATAAATAGGAGAGTAGACATTTTTGTGGTGGAGTAGAATATAAGAATCATCATATTTTGATAAATGAGTTAAATGATGATCTAATAAAGAATTTATTATATTTGTAGCAACTTAAATGAATGAATTCTTTGTCATGAAAACACGTTTACCCTCTTTTCTATTAATTTTACTTTTTTCTTCTTTCTCTTTTCTAAGTTCAGCTCAAACAGGAGATTGTGTATCTGATCGATATGAAGAAAGAGTATTTAATCAAATTAAGGTTACAAAAGATATTACTTTTGGTTCTGTATATAACGTCACAGATCCCTTGCAACTATTTCCAGTAGATATAAAATTAGATTTTTATGAGCCTGCTCCAACAGAAGAATATCTAGAGGAGCGCCCTTTGGTTGTCATGATGTTTGGAGGAGGATTTGTTTTAGGAGATAAAGGTGATGCTGATATGGAAGCCTGGTGTGATAGTTTAGCACATTTGGGTTATGCTTGTGCCTCTATTGACTATCGCTTAGATAATATCGCTAACATGGGGCTATCCAGTGATGCAACAGTCAGAGCGGCTTATCGAGCGATCCAAGATGCAAGAGCTGCCATTCGATTTTTATTAGAAGATCCAAATGGATTTGGCTTCTTTATAGATCGAGATCATATCTATACTGGAGGTGAAAGTGCAGGAGCCATTACTGCCATTCATACGGCTTTCATGGAAGAATCAGAAAGACCAGGAGCAACGTATGGAAGTGCATTAAGTCCAGATTTAGGATGTTTAGATTGCTCAGGCAATGATTATGATCAACAATTCGATATCAAAGGAGTTTTAGACCTGTGGGGCGCAACCCTAACTCTGGATATGATTGATGCAGCAGAACAAATACCCATGTGTATTATTCATGGTACAGCTGATGATGTTGTATTGTATGATACAGGTAAACCTTTTCTAAATTTTTACCCCACTTTCCCAACAATGTTTGGTGCATTACCTATGCACAACCACATGGATAACTTAAATATATATAATGAATTTTATCCTTATGATGGCGAAGGACATGTCTTCTATGGAATTCCAGCAATCACCGTTACTTTTCCCAATGATCTTTGGATTCCTGTATATAACCAAGGACGTGAATTTTTTCATACCATCATTACACATGATTCTCCGATGCCTTCTGGAGATGCAGATGTTTGCATTGGAGAAACAGTGACTTACACTGTTCCTGAAGAATCAACTAGTACGTATTGTTGGGATGTAACCAATGGAACAATTATAAGTAGTTTAGATCATGAGATAACAATCCAATGGAATAATACAGGAACAGGTACCGTAACAATTACTGAAGAAAATTACATTGATGTTGTTGGAAATCCTACGACATTAGATATAACCATACACGATTTACCTACAATAGATTTTTCTTATAGCAATAATGAGTTTGATTTTACATTTTCGGATCAAATGACAGGTAATACTTCATGGTTTTGGGATTTTGGAGATGGAGCAACGAGCATAGATTCATTACCGACTCATACTTTTGCAACAAACGGAGATTATACAACCACCCTAACATTAACAGATGAATTTGGTTGTGAAAATACGGGTTCTGAAATAACAGAAGTTAGAGTTTGTAATCCTCCAACAAATCCAATGAGTAGTTTTATTACGATTAATGATGAAGTCCGAGTCAAAATTAGATGGACGAATGCTGTTGATTTTTATAGATACCAATTGCGATATCGTCCTCTTGACTCATCTACTTGGATATTAACGGGTAGTACACCAGGGAAAGATTTTCTAACCATACCTAATTTAACTTTTGGTGAAACCTATCAATATCAAATAAGAACACTTTGTAATGGCAATTTTTGGTCAGCTTGGAATTATGCAAATACTGCAACATTCACATATGATCCTTGTTTTTATCCCGAAAATGTAAATGTTGTTTATGAAAATCAATCTACAGGGAAAGTCCGAGTCACTTTGGACGCTAATCCCGATGCTTCCAAATATAATGTAAAATATAAAGAAGTTGGTCAAAACACATGGACTCAAGTAGGAACAATAAATGATTTTAAAGTCATATCAGGATTAAATCCCAATGCGACTTATAATTTTAGAATAAGATCTTATTGTGATTTTTGGGGAACATTTAGCCCCGCATTTTATTTCTCTACCAATGCTCAACGTAATGTTTCTGCTAATTTTGAAGAAAGCTTACAAATTTATCCGAATCCTGTAAAAGATCATCTAAATATTATCTTGACTCAAGGGGAAATAACTGAAGTATTCATCACAGATCTTTTAGGGAAAAGAATGAAATCTATCATGTTAAATTCTTCAAATGATCTTATGAAAACATTAGATGTATCCTCTTTTTCTTCTGGCCAATATTTTATTCAAATTAGATATGAAAATGGTGATATAGAGAGTCAGAAATTTATTAAATTATAATTCAATTATTGACAAATAAAAAAAGAGGCTGTCTCAAAAGTAAAATGAACATTCTTAGAATTGCTTATTTGAAAATTAACTCAGATAGGTATCCGAATAAAAAAGAGGCTGTCTTTACTTTTGAGACAGCCTCTTTTTTATTTAAAAATTTTCTTCAGGTATTGTTAAACCAATTATAATTAATATCCAGAAAATCACACCTAAAACTACTAAAATCCATTGTTTATTACTAAACGTTTTATGGTATATCGCTTGATAGGTATCTGAACATTCAACTCCATAATTAAATGCTTTTATAGGTACAATTAAAAACAAAAAAGCCTAATAATGAAATTAACCAAAATGGATCAGGTAATCGGCCTAAAAAATTAAATAAGATATATCCTAAAAATAAAGGAGTAGAATTAATTGGATTTTTATCTACATGTGGTGCTGTAAATAAATTAATTTTATCGAACAGACTATGGAGAAAGAAAATCATAAATAAGGCTCTAGCCCATGGCATAATATCTAAGCCCTCATCTTTTTTAAAGAAGGTCCAGGTCTTAAACATCCACCATATATCATATACACCAAATGTTAGTAAAGATAAAATGATGAATTTATTCGAATCAATTAACTCAACTTTTGGTTTTAAATTTTCATCATGGAGATCAACATCTAATATTTCAATATTTTCCATTGTGTTGTTTTTTAGTTGGTGTTAACTGAATAGATATAGTAAATTCTATTCTTTTTTACTATAAAAGATGCTAATTTAATAAAAATATAGAATTGTGTTTGACCTAAAAAAGAAACATTAAATACTGTTACTTTTATTTGAATAAATGTATGTTGTAAGTATTCTTTTTTTTATTTAATTATTTGACTATTAGTTTTTTGTGTTTTGATTGGATAGTAGTTTTTCTAAATATTAAGTGTCACAATAGGTGGTGTTTATAATTTTTTTTAATGTTTGTTGGTATAGCATTTGGATTAAGTCATTTGTAAAACTAGTCCCTTTTATAAAAAGGTTTTAAGATGATTAAATTTAATTTAATATGAAAAGTGCCAAACATCTAATGCTCATTCTATTTATTGTTCTTTTACAGGTATTAAAAGTTCAAAGTCAAAATTGCGGTATAACGAACCCCTCTTTTGAATCTTTTTCTTCTTGCCCAACGAGCCATTCACAATTCAATGGTTATGTGGATGATTGGCAGAATGCGCTTTCCGTTGCAGCTTCTACTCCAGACTATTTTAATTCTTCATGTGGATTTGATGGATTTGTGGCTTCAGGAATAACTATAAGGAGAAAAGATAATAATAATGGATTTTTTCCTAAAACAGGTTGTGGTTATGCTGGGCTATTCTTAAATTATAATGATGGTACTCAAGATCCTAAATATAGAGAGTATATTATGAATAGAGTTGATTTAGTTGCAGGTAGAACTTATCAACTAGAACTTGATTTAGCGACAAGTAATCATAGTATTTCCAATAATTTAGAAGCAGATTTTGGGATTTACGGTTATACAGGAATTGTACCTGCTTCTCAAATCGATTTTTGTATTGTTGATGGAGGAGGTTCCCCTATTCCAATGTTAGCGAGTGTCCCAAAAGCGAATATAGGTTCATCGTTAACACGTAAAACTGTTACGTTTACACCAGGAATTAATCACGATTATATCGTTTTAGGGGGAAGTGATTGTGGAACTGATGCAACAGATATTGGATATGTTTTTATCGATCGTGTTGTTTTAACCGATGTAACAGATGATGTTACCCTTACACCTGTAATAGAAAAAATGAGTGGAGAGGTAGATGTTTGTTGTGCTTCATCAAATCAGGATGAATTCACACTACAAGGAAATGAAGCTCCTACAGGTACTATTATTTCATGGGGACAATCTGCTTCTAATCCAATGGCTGTAACATTTGATGCTCCGAATGCAGATTCTACAGGGATTATAGAAACAGGTGATTTTCCCGCAGGTACATATGAATTTACCTATACTTTTGAGAAAGGAGGATGTACCATGACAGACAAGATACAATTCGTTATAAAATCTCTTGGGCCTGTTGATGTTAATGCAGGTGCAGATTTAGAATTTTGTCAAACAGATGTTACTGGACCAGAAGGAAATACACCAGCAACAATAGTTCAGAGAGATTTATTACAATTAAATGCTTTGCCTAATAATACCGATATCGTAAATAATGATTATATTACTTGGTGGACTTTTATTTTAGAGGATAATACAGAATGGCTAATAGGCAATAATTGTATCACGCCGTCAAGTTTAGGTTATGATGGATATTCTTGGGATACAGGTTATTTTGATTACAACCAAGCAAATGTATTGAGCCCTTGTAAAGCGTCTTCTGATTTAGAATTACGGTTTTTAAAAGGCGATAATCATTTGAAATTTGTTTGGCATGTTCAAGCAGATGAGTGTGCTGAAATATTAACAGATACCATAAATGTTACTCAGCATGATATTGATTTTCCAGAATCGAATACGGTATTAGAACCTTATGCCGTTGTTGGACTTGTTGGACAAACAATAAAGTTACCTCAAGCTATTGAGGCTAACAATAACTTTTATTATAATTTTGAAACTTTAAAACATGATCCTAATTTTACGCTTGATTGGGTTCAATTATCAGGTCCTGGTACGATATCATTTTTAGATACTGAAGTAAAAGATACTTTTTCTTTGACAGCTGATTTTTGTGGTGATTACCATATTAGATTAACAATTAATGATAGTGAATCGGGATGTTCATTTTATGATGAAACTTGGATAAAAGTAGCAGATTTAACTTGTTTAGATGGTAGTGCTATTGATGTATGCCCTACCTGCGATGGTACTCCAACTAATAATGATTCAAGCTTAAGTAGTAATTATGCTTTATATAGTGGAAGAAGTGTTAGAATGGATGCGAATATAAATCCAGAGGAGTTAACTCAATTAGGTTTACAATCGTATTGGAGTTTAATCCAATCGGATGGGTCAGAATGGATATTTCCAAATGATTGTATTGCTGATAATGGTATAGATCAAGGAGATGTATTTGTTCATAATTATTCAGGTATTGAATGTTCTTCAATAGAAATACCTTCTACTGGATATCCGAATAGTCCGAATGCATATTTCAAAATTAGAAATCCAATAGATAGTTTATCTTTTGTTTGGCATATTATTGACCCTAATACGGGAACACATTTAAGGGATACTGTAAGTACATGTATCAAAGATGTTGATTTTAAAAGTACAGGCAATTCGAACCCATTTACTACGATTTGTAATGGTGAAACGGCATATATTCATCAAAATGATGATGCAGATTTTAGAAAATTAAAAGAAACTGATGGAGATTTATCTTTCCTTTGGACTCAAGAATCAGGACCTGGAACTTTAAATATTTTAAATCAAGGTGTTGCAGATTCTTTGCAAGTAACAGGGACTATTGGAGGAACCTATGTCGTGCGATTAACCGTTACTGATAATGAATCAGGTTGTAAATGGTTTGATGAAACATATATTCAAATCGTAGAGAGTTTTACAGTTAATGCTGGATCAGATAAATCTGAATGTAATTCTAGTATAGGTAATAGCACTACTGTAAGTATGACTGCATCACCAAATAACATTGATATTAATTCTAATAATCTTTGTACTTGGTGGTCTTTAATCCAACCTAATGGTACAGAATATATTTTTAGTAATGATTGTGGAATAGCTTATGATGGCAATGATGCAGGAGATGTTCATACAAACAATAGTTATAATGGAGCATCACAAACATTTACTTTTAGAAATGTTGGAGATTATGAATTTATTTGGAATGTCCAAGATCCTTGTACAGGAACAGTATTAAAAGATACAGTAGCAGTTAGTGTAGGTTATACGGAAACAGGTGCAAATGCAGGTAATGATATTACAACAACTAGTTGTAACACAATAGCACTTTTAGGAAATGTTTCAGATGCTTCTGCTGCAAATACAGGATGTTATCAATGGACACAAATATCAGGCCCTGGTACATTAAATATTTTAGATGCTCAAAGTAATGTAGCCTATGTAGTTGGTCTAGAAAACACGCCAATTGGAACATATGTAATCGAATATGAGATCGGTTGTAATGGAGGTTGTACGGTAGTGGATCAAATGGAGTTAACAGTAACGAATCCATTACCTGTTTCAACTGTTACCTTGTCTTCTGATGATACAGATGTTTGTTTTGGGGATGGAGAAACAGTTACTTTTACAGCTGGGGGAGCAGATCAATATACTTTCTTAATCAATGGAGAGATTGTTCAAGATCAATCGCCCTCAAACACTTTTATTCACTCTTCATTTATTGAAACATCTTTAATCGAAGTGATTGGTTTTCATACAGCGACAGGATGTTTAGATTACACGAATAGCTCTGAAAGTATTACGATTACTGTAGATGCTGGTCCAACTCCCATCTTAGTTGGAGATCCTTCAGGAGATTATTGTAGTGATGAAACTATAGATCTTCAGGCTACTGCTCCTGGATATAATATAAAATGGTTTACAACACCTAACCCTTTAACAGGAATACCGCTTAATGGTCCTGATGGAACACCTTCTGGTGATATTTATACGATAAGTCCTTTAGTTCATACAACATATTATGGTTATTCATTCGATCCTACTGGTGTAGAATGTTTAGGAAATATACCTTTAATTGTTAATATTAAAGTATGGGATATCCCTTCTTTAACTATGGCAGAAGGTGATTCTGATCCTTGTACCGTAAGTGATGCTTATCTTACAGGAAGAACTATAAATAATGAAAGACTTGTAATATGGTATGACAATCCTGAAGGCATAGGTACTCCAATTAATCCTGGAGGAACAATTTCTAATGGAACATTTGTAATTCCTTCTTTAGATTCTTCAGCAGTTTATTATGCCTTCGCTTTAGATACATTGAGTGGTTGTCATTCTCAAACAGGAATTGAAGTAACAATCCCATTAATAGAATCTAATCCTCCTGTAAATTTAACAGCAGTAAAAGAAGTATTTTGTTCTGGTGTTGATTATACAGGTCCATATTTTGATATGGAAGTAACTGCAGAATTAGAAGGAGGAATACCTGGTAATATCGTTTGGTATTCTAATAATACAGCTTCAGGCCAATCCTTAAATAGTTCTTTTACTGGAACACCTGTTGGAGAAATTTTCTCTATATCTAATTATTGGTATGGTCAAAGATCAGGAGGTTCGTCAGGTGCGAATGAATTTGTATTTTATGCATTTGATAAATTTGCATTAGAGTCGGGTTGTGAATTGGCTTATGATAGTATTATTATAAAACGTTCTACAGGACCTCAGTTTATTCTTGATGATGTATATGCTTGTGCAGAAGATAATATTGATTTGAATAGTGCTATCAATAATATGCCAACTGATCTTGTTACTTGGTATTTAGAAGGTGATTTAGTAAATCCTCTTAATCCTGGAGGAACTCCAATTGATGCAGCATTTAATTATGTAGCTGATATTAGTTTAAGTGGATCTGAATTATATGCGGTAGGTACAGATTCTTTGGGATGTTTAACTGATCTTGCTTATCCGAATAATGAAACTAATCTTTTTTTAGGCATTATACAATTAAATCAATTTCAAGTTACTTCAGTACCAGATGGAGGTGTTAATGTGAATATGGTAGTAAGTGCTGTTGGTAGTAATATAGAATTAACTTGGGATGATGGGATGAAAGACACCATTAATATAGGAACTGAATATACCTTTCCTTTTCCTTGTGATAATACGATACAAAATAAATCGGTAACTTTTAGAGATATTCTTTATGGTTGTACTCAAACAGTTCCTTTTGACATTAACCCTTGTATTACTTTTGGTGATAAAGTATGGTTAGATGATGATTTAGATGGAATTATTGAGGAACCTTGGATAGATGGAACAGGGACAGATAGAAATAGTCTACAAGATCCTGGAGAACCTGGCGTTGAAGGAGTAATGGTACTTCTAATATATGATGCAGGACCATTTAGTTGGCAAGACACTACTTATACAGATTCAAATGGAAACTATTCATTTACGATTTCTGATTCAAATACAGGAGGGTTTTATATAAATATCGATCCAAGTACGAATACAAGTGGATATACAGATTTAATAGGTGTAAGTAGCAATCAAGGATCTGATGATTCTATTGATTCTGATAATTATGGAACTTCGTTTTATTATGATGCACAAGATTTAGATGATCTTGATAATACTTTAGATTTTGGATTGCAAAGAAATGCTACAACTTTCCAAGGTTATGCTTGGTTTGATGAAGATGCAGATGGTGGTTTTGATTCTTCTGAAATTCCACTTGAAAATGTTCGAGTTGAATTATATTATGATCCAATAACAGGACCTTTAGATACGCTGATAGTTTATACAGATGATACAGGTTTGTATACTTTTTCTGGTATCCCTGCTCATGGTGATTTTAGAATATTTATGAATCCAGGTACAAATGTAAATGGACTTTCAGATTTAGTTGTTACGCCTGCATTAGGTCCTAATGACCCTAATTGGATCGTTCAAAATTCTTTATCACAGGATAGCACTCTCGGTGTATGGCCTTATAATTTCTGGGCATACTATACTATTCCTGGAGGAGGGTTAAATGGTGGATTTGTTAAAGATATTCTTACCATTAAAGATTTTGTATGGGAAGATCTTAATGCGAATGGTGAACAGGATGCTGGAGAACCAGGTATTCCAGGGGTAACAATTACTGCTTGGGTTTTTGATGGGATAACTTGGACTGATTTAGTCTCTATGACTACGGATTCAGATGGTTTATATTCTTTAGAAGTTCCTAATCATTTGATTTATGAAGAAATAATTGTGGTCTTTGATGAAACAACGAATACGGCTGGTTTAACAAATTTAGTGTTTTCTCCTCAACAAGGTGGGGCTGAGTTGATGGATCAATTTGTCAATACGGCTAGTGAAGTAAAAGTAGATGGTTCAGTATATGCTGGAGGAACAGAAATCAAAGTTTCTGCTTTTCCATCTGGTAGTACTGCACATGTTGATGCTGGATTATTTAGCGATATCATATATATTGAAGATTTTGTTTGGAATGATTTAAATAAAAACGGAATACAAGATTTGGGAGAGCCTGGAATTGAGGGAGTTACTGTTAATCTAATGTTAGCAAATGGAGATCTAATTGAAAGTGTAGATACTGATGCTAATGGATTATATAGTTTCAATGTAACTCCAAGCTCTTTACCACAAATTCCTTTAATAGTTACATTTGATCCTACTACAAATTTAAATGGATTAACTGATTTAACATTAACACTACCGAATACTGGTTTTAATGATGAAAAAGATAGTGATATTTCACACCAAGACTTCCAATTTCAATCTTATTATATAGAATTTTATGAAAACTATGGAGGAACCTTTGGAGTAGATGCAGGATTATATGAATATTTACCTACTGATATTTTAGTAGTTGAAGATTACGTGTGGTATGATAGCAATGAAAATGGAATTCAAGATATCACAGAATCTGGTTTGCCAGGTGTTGAAGTTGAAGTTTATTTTAATGGTAATTTAGAAGGAAGTACGACAACAGATGCTAACGGATTTTATAGAATTGAAATTAGTCAACTAGAAGGAAACCCTGTTACTAATTATATTACAAGTGAAGAAGATCTTGCAATTAAATTTACACCTCCTGCTCTTGTATCACAAGAAATATTAGGAGCAACTACAGCTAATGTTCCTTCAGATGAATCATTAGATAGTGATATCGAATTAATGAGTTTATATGGTGAACTTGTATATGGTGCTCAATTCCCAATAATTATTGGTACCATAACAGATATTGATGCTGGATTTATCCCAGCTGCAGTTACGATTGGTGACTTTGTATGGATGGATCAAAATGATAATGGTTTACAAGATCCAAATGAACCTGGTATAGAAGGTATGGAAATTAGTTTCATTACTTTAAACCAATTTGGAGACCCTGTTCATACTTTAGGAACAGCGATTACAGATGAAAATGGGTATTATGAATTTACGATAGATAATCCTATAACAGCATTCCCTCTTCAACCTGTTATTTTTATGATTTTCAATGAAAATAGTAATAGTCTAGGATATAATTTATTACCTGTTCCAAATCAACAAGGAAGTGATCCTTTATTAGATAGTGATTATGAAGAAGGTATTTTCGGAGAAATAGCAGAATATGTAATTGAAGAAGTGCAAGCTGGAGCAACATATAATGTAGATGCAGGATTTAAAACGGATCAGTTATTGATCCAAGATCATGTTTGGTTAGATTTAGATGAAGATGGTATTCAAGATGCTGGAGAACCAGGCCTTCCGAATTATGAAGTAACATTATGGTATACAGAAACTCAAGGAAACGGGGATGTATATTTAGAAGGAGATTTCTATCAAACAACGACAAATAATGCTGGTGATTTTTCTATTCTAGTAGATGAAGGAGATTTATCAGGTTGGAATTCTAATCATAACTTTTTTGTTTCTTTTGAGTCATTATTACCAATGTCACCACCACCTGCAGTACCTGTTTCTCTAACGATTACGGATGCTGGATCAGATGATACTGTAGACAGTGATGTATCAATTGTTACTTTTGATGATGGTGCATTGGGTCCTGATGCAGAGGTTTTAGGATATACAATTCCTAAAGCTGAATTTGAAGCTGGATCAGGAGCTGTTATCGATATTGATGCTGGATTTATTAATACTTCAGATTATTTTATATTTGATTATGTATGGGAAGATTTGAATGAGGATGGTATCCAAGATTCAAATGAACCAGGAATTGAAGGAACTAAAGTTTTTGTATATATCATTAATAGTGATATGACCTTGACACTCTTTAATGCCATGTCAACAGATGAAGCAGGAAAATATTTGTTCCAATTGAATGCTAATGATATAGCAGATATTCAATCTGACCCTACTTCTTTAGGTCTTTTTGTTAGATTTGATGCTGGAGGTTTAGGTGCAACACTACAAAATGCGCTTTCTAACGATCTTGTTGATTCTGATGTTGCTTTAACTTTGGCTTATGATGGGGGTAAACCCTATGTAGGGTATTCAATACCTTTAGCAGATATTGTTGGAGGTAGCTATAGAGATATCGATGCAGGTTTTGTAAATCAAGATATTTTTATCACTGGCTTAGGTTGGAATGATGAAAATATGGATGGTATTCAAAATGCAACAGAAGTTATCACAAATGGAGCTCAAGTAGAATTGTTACTTGTTGAAAATGGAGTGTCTACCGTTTACAGTTCTCAACCTTTTGGAATTGATTTCGGAACAAATGAATACGAAATTGGAATTAAATTAGGAGATGCAGAAGATGTTGAATCTGATCCAAATAAACATTGGGAAATCGTAATTTCTAACATTGATGGAGATCTTTTAATAACTCAGGATAATCAAGGGACAGATTTAGAAGATAGTGATGTTATCGCATCAGTTGATTACAATGATTCAAATGGATATTATACCATACCAGATGGTTTAGTCGTTGCAGGGGCAAGACTAGATTATGATGCTGGATTTATAGATGGTAAAATGTACATTTCTGGATTTGTATGGGAAGATGCAGATAAAGCTGGAGATCAAGATGGAAATGAAACTCCTATAGAAAAGGCTGAAGTTAATTTATATACAGAATTAATTGCTGATAATATTAATTCATATTTGAATACGGCTACTGAAACAGATGGAACATATCAAATAGTATTAGGAGTAAAAGATATCAGAGATTTATTAGATCAGATAAATTCTAATAAAATGGATGCTTTATTCCTAGATATTAATCCAGAATCTAATGCTAATGGATTTACAGATTTAAGTATGACCATTACAGATGACCTTACTGTCGGAGATCTATTGGATAGTGATATAGATGTAAATGTTTCTCAAGAATATTGGTATAATAACGCTGGAGGATTAGGTTTATATGCTATGGGTAAATATATCCCATTATCAGAAATTAGATTTGGTAATAGGGTAACACCTATAGATGGTGGATTTTATTCAAGCCCACTTAAAATAAGTGGTAGAGCTTGGTATGAAACTGATGCTGATGGTATTCAAGATTTAGGAGAAATAGGATTGGAAGATGTTTTTGTAACAGTTTATGAAAGTATAGATGGTACTCCAGCTGGAGATGATTTAGTTAATTTAACTACACCAACTTCTGGTTCATACTCTTCAGATTTACCATTGTCTACGGCTCATAGAATTCATTATAGAAATGCTTTTGGTGGAGAAACGGTTGGTCTTTCAGTTGCTGTACATAAAATTGAAAATAATGCAAATGGAATTGCAGATTTAGCGCCTTCAGAAGTTGATGCTGGCTCAGATGACGCTATTGATTCAGATATGGCATATTGGTCTAATACAGCTGTTTGGAAATATATTGAAGGGGCTGATATTGAATTGCGTGATATGACCGCTGTTCTTGATGCTGGATTCCATACTGGAATTTGGGTTGGGGGTAGAGCTTGGTTAGAGCTTGATACTGCAGATGGTATTCAAAATCTACCCAATGAAGGAATTGACAATGGTACACCTCTGATTCCGATTGATTCTATGTTAGTAGAAGGTATTACTATTGAATTGTATGATCAAGCGAACAATTTAGTGAGTGCGACTCAGCTTACAACAACAGGCGATGATTCACTTTATCCTGTTTCAAGTGTTGGAGATTACAAATTCCTTGTTTCTAAAGGATATACCTATACATTTAAGTTTACAGGCTTGCCAGCAAATTATTTGGCAACTTGGACGAATTATGGTGGGGATGATGCCTTTGATAGTGATATGGATCAGGATACGTATATGATTGAAGACATATATATCCCTAAACCATCTGATAATGCGAGTTTAGTAAACTTAGATCGTTTGGATGCTGGATTTTATGACCATACTTATACAGATTTACCAGTGGAAATGAGCTATTTTCAAGGATATAATAAAGATTGTAGCAACTTCTTATACTGGGGTACTGCATCTGAATTAACGAATAGTCATTTCGTAATATTAAGAAGTGAAGATGGTAGAGAATTCGAAGAAATTGGTAGAATAGAAGGGAATGGAACAACAGTTATTGCTCAAGACTATTCATTTGAAGACAATAACATTGGAGAAGGAACATATTTCTATCAATTGAAACAAGTTGATTATAATGGAGATTATAGCTATACAGATATTGTTGTTATTCATTCTAATTGTATCGTTAAATTGGGAGAAATTAAATTGTATCCGAATCCAGTTATGAATTCAAATGTTACATTAGAATATCAATCAGATAAAGATTTGGAAGCAATTTGTGAACTATATAGTGTTGATGGGAAAATGATGAAGAGTATTGATTTATCAATTACAACTGGTTTTAATAAAATCAGATTAGATATTGATGATTTACCTACAGGTCACTATTATGTAAGGTTGACAGAAGGTAACTACGGTACGGAGTTTTTAAAACTTATTGTAGTCAGACCATAAGTTTTACTTGAATAGAATAAAAAAGGTTAGATTAAAATATTTTAATCTAACCTTTTTATATTGTTATAAGGATGATTTTGTAATCAAAATAGTCCTTTAGAAAGTATGAATCTACAAGTGAATCACCTCATCATATGCAGCTGCAGCAGCTTCCATGATCGCTTCACTCATTGTTGGGTGAGGATGAACTGTTTTAATAATTTCATGCCCTGTTGTTTCTAATTTACGAATAGATACAATTTCAGCAATCATTTCAGTAACATTCATACCGATCATATGACCTCCTAGTAACTCACCATATTTTGCATCAAAAATTAATTTGACAAATCCTTCTTTGGCACCAGCAGCACTGGCTTTACCCGAAGCAGAAAATGGGAATTTTCCAACTTTTATGTCATAACCAGCTTCTTTTGCAGATGCTTCTGTATACCCAACGGAAGCAACTTCAGGAGAACAGTATGTACAACCAGGAATATTACCATAATCTAATGGTTCTGGATTATGCCCAGTTATTTGTTCAACACAAATGATACCTTCTGCACTGGCAACATGGGCTAAAGCAGGTCCAGAAACCACATCACCAATAGCATATACACCAGGAACAGTAGTTCTATAAAATTCATCAACTTGTATCAATCCTCTATCCGTATTGATCCCTAATGTTTCTAATCCTATATTTTCGGTATTTGGTGTAACGCCTGTTGCAGATAATACGATATCACAATCAATCGTAGTTTCTTTTCCGTCTTTATTTCCTTTGATGAAAACTTTACAACCACTTCCAGAAGTATCTACAGATTGTACTGCAGAATTGGCAATGGTTTTGATGCCCATTTTCTTATAGACTTTCGTCAATTCTTTAGACACATCTTTATCCTCTCTTGGAACTAAACCATGCATATATTCAACAATCGTTACTTCAGTACCAATTGCATTATAGAAATATGCAAATTCAACTCCAATTGCACCAGCTCCTACAATCACCATTTTCTTAGGTTGAGTAGAAAGGCTCATCGCTTCTCTATAACCAATAATTTTTTTACCATCCATAGGTAAACTTGGTAATTCTTTGGCTCTTCCTCCTGTAGCAATAATAATATGCTTCGCATCAATAGTAGATTTTTTACCTTCGGCATCTGTTACTTCTACTTTCTTACCTCGAAGCACTTTACCATGACCATTGATTACTTGAATTTTATTCTTCTTGAATAAGAAATTAATTCCTTTACTCATGCCCTGAGCTACCCCTCTACTTCTAGAAATCATTCCATTGAAGTCAGCTTCAGCTCCAGAAACTTTTATGCCATAATCTTCTGCATGTGAAATATAATTAAATACCTGTGCTGATTTTAGTAACGCTTTTGTTGGGATACAACCCCAGTTTAAGCAAATCCCTCCAAGAGATTCTCGTTCAACAACACCTACTTTTAAACCCAATTGGGATGCACGGATTGCTGCAACATAACCACCAGGTCCACTTCCTATAACTATTAGATCAAAACTCATATCGTTTTCAGATTTTGATTTGTTTGAAATTCGCTGCAAATATAAGATGTTTTATATCCTCATGTAAACGAATACTATAATTCTTTTACCAATAATGTCTACTATATCTTTCTTACCTTGTGCAAAATTTTAAAAAATGAAGCAACTTATCTATCTATCCTTACTGTTTTTAGTTTTTTCTTGTATCACCAATGTAGAAAAACCAACGGTTCCAGAAGAAACCAAAGATTATTTACTGATCGGAGGTAAAACAATGGGAACGACTTATTCTGTAAAGTTTGATGGTGAAAATCCAGATCAAATAAATAAAGAATTAGATGTCCTGTTTGCTGAAATAAATCAAGCCGTTTCTACCTATGAAAAATCATCTTTAATTTCTAAGATTAACATCTCTACTGATGAATGGATAGATATGGATTCTAATCAAAAATTAAATGGACATTTTGTAAAGAATTACTTAAAATCGAATGATATTTTTCAAAAAACGAATGGACTTTTTGATCCCACCGTTATGCCAATTGTCAATTATTGGGGTTTTGGTTATACAGGGAAAAAACCAATTGAGGAAATAGATGAAAAACAAGTGAAATCTATTCTAGAATATGTTGGGATGAAAAAAATAGATTTGGTTACTGAAACAGATACTGGAGTCCAAAGAATACGCAAATTAAATCCTAAAGTTCAACTAGATTTCGGAGCAATTGCCAAAGGATATGCTGTAGATAAAGCGGCAGAACTATTGTCTAAAAAAGGAATTGAAAATTATTTGGTAGAAATAGGAGGAGAAGTAGTGACAAAAGGACATAATCCAAATGGGAAAAAATGGTTAATCGGTATTAATACTCCTGAAGAAGATGCTAGAATTAATGATTTCAAAGCTTACATCGAAATAGCAGGAAAAGGAATGGCTACTTCGGGGAATTATCGAAATTTCTATGAAGTAAATGGAGAAAAATACTCACATACCATAAATCCAAAAACTGGATTTCCAGAACGTTCGACGCTTTTAAGTGCTACAATTATTGCGAATGATTGCATGACAGCCGATGCTTATGCAACAGCTTGCATGGTTGGAGGGCTAGATCAAGCTATGGAATGGATAAAAAATGATAATTCTTTAGAAGGATATTTCATTTTTTCAGATAAAAGTGGACATTTGCAGACGAAATACACTTCGGGATTCCAAGCGTATTTGAAAAATTAAGCCAGAACCTACCAATTTTTTAATATATACGTTAATAGGCATGATGTCTGTTATATATACGTATTATATCTAATGTATTTTTTGTTAAGCAAATAAATAATGTAAACATGTGTGGAATAGTTGCCGTGTTCGATATTCAGAACAATAGCGAAGAACTTAGACAACAGGTCTTAGAAATGTCTAAAAAAATGAGACATCGTGGACCAGATTGGTCTGGAATTTATTGTGGTGATCATACGATTTTGGCGCACGAAAGATTGTCTATTGTAGATCCTCAATCAGGAGGACAACCCCTTTATAGTAAAGATGGTAATTTGGTGTTAGCTGTAAATGGTGAAATTTACAATCATCAAGAAATTAGAAAAGAACTAGCTGATAAATATGAATTTCAAACAAAATCAGATTGCGAAGTCATTTTAGCATTATACCAAGAAAAAGGAATCAATTTTATTGATGAATTGAATGGTATTTTTGCCTTCGCTTTATACGATAAGAAAAATGATTGCTATCTAATTGGAAGAGACCATATGGGAATCATTCCATTGTACCAAGGATGGGATAAATCAGGAAACTATTATGTGGCTTCTGAATTGAAATCTTTAGAAGGTATTTGTAATAAAATTGAAGTCTTTTTACCAGGACATTACAAGTATAGTAAAGAAGAATCCATTAAACAATGGTACAAAAGAGATTGGGTTGATTTTGCCAATGTTCAAGACAATGAATCAAGCATCAAAGAATTGCGTCAAGCATTAGAAGATGCGGTAGAGCGCCAATTAATGTCTGATGTACCTTACGGTGTTTTATTGTCTGGTGGATTGGATTCATCAGTTGTTTCTGCTATTGCTAAGAAATTCTCAAGTAGAAGAGTGGAGTCTCAAGGCTTGCAAGATGCTTGGTGGCCTCAATTGCATTCTTTTTCAGTAGGATTAGAAGGTTCTCCAGATTTAAAACATGCCAAAGATGTAGCTGATTTTATTGGTACAGTACATCATGAAATTAAATTTACAATTCAAGAAGGATTAGATGCAATACGTGATGTAATTTATCATTTAGAAACTTATGATGTCACTACAATTAGAGCGAGTACTCCTATGTATTTAATGGCAAGAGTTATTAAATCTATGGGCGTTAAAATGGTCTTGTCTGGTGAAGGAGCAGATGAAATCTTTGGAGGTTATTTATATTTTCATAAAGCACCAAGTGCTGAAGAATTCCACAAAGAAACAGTTCGTAAATTGGATAAATTACATTTATACGACTGTAATCGAGCGAATAAATCATTAGCAGCTTGGGGAGTGGAAGGAAGAGTTCCTTTCTTGGATAAAGAATTTATGGATGTAGCTATGCGCTTAAATCCAAAAGATAAAATGTGTACCGATCGTATGGAAAAATGGATCGTACGTAAAGCATTTGAAGATTATTTGCCAGCGAGTGTAGCTTGGAGACAGAAAGAACAATTTTCTGATGGGGTAGGCTATAGTTGGATCGATACATTAAAAGAAGTAGTGGAAAAAGAAGTTACGGATGAAATGATGGATAAAGCATCTTTCCGTTTTTCTGTAAATCCTCCTTTGAATAAAGAAGAGTATCATTATAGAACTATTTTTGAAGAACATTTTCCTTCTGATTCTGCAGCATCATGCGTACCTTCTGTACCTTCCGTTGCTTGTAGTACACCTATAGCTTTAGAATGGGATGAAGCCTTTAAAAATATGAATGATCCTTCTGGTAGAGCGGTTAAAACCGTTCATAATGAAGGATATGAATAGAATTTGCTTTATTGTAATTCAAAAGCCTTATAGTAGAAATACTGTAAGGCTTTTGTTATTTTAATTGTATTCTTTTATTTAAAAAATAAATTTTATATTTATCATATAGACATTTTATAACCTTTAATCGTTATAAAAAAGAACCCTCTTTAAATCAGTTTGAGAAACAGTTCCAAATTTTTAATACACATAAGCTAAACTCAAACTAAATTATGCTACATTTTATTCGATTTTTAATCCTTTTTTGGTTAATCACTGTTCCATTTTTTCTTCTTGCACAAACAACGCAACATCCTTGGTCTTTTGGAATAAGTGCTGGTAAGACTGTTTATACAGGTGATCTAGGAAATGGATATTTTGATTTTAATAGAGAATTTAATGGATTAGGATCTATTAAAATAGCTAGGTGTATTTCTCCGTCTTTAAATGTAGGGCTTAATCTGAATTATGGGAAATATGGTTTTTGGATCAATGAAGGAGAACAAAATTTTTCTAGTCGTTTGTTTCATGTAAATATAGTTGGAGAATATAAATTCAATAATGATTATATCTTACCTGAAGATGTAAGAGTTGCGCCTTATCTTTTTGCAGGGATAGGAGTTTCATCTTATTCTCCTATTAATGATTTAGCCGTAAAAGGAACAGATTTTACAATTCCAGTAGGTCTTGGTGCAAAAATCAAATTAACAGATAATTTTCATGCTTTTTGGCAAGGAACAATCGGTTTTACGTTAGGGGACGATGTTGACTTTGTTAAGGCTGATCGCTATGATCGTTTTATGTCCAATCAAATTGGTATTACCTACAGTTTGGGTAATGCGCAAGATTCGGATAATGATGGTATATCGGATTTAAAAGATGAATGTATTAATACTTTTGGATTAAAATCATTTAAAGGTTGTCCAGATACTGATGGCGATGGGATAAAAGATATAGATGATTATTGTCCTAAAAAAGTTGGTTTAAAATCATTTAATGGTTGCCCAGATACGGATGATGATGGAATACCAGATCAAGAAGATCGTTGCCCAAATGCGCCAGGAGAACCAAAAAATGGAGGCTGCCCAGATACCGATGAAGATGGGATTATTGATAGTATAGATAGTTGTCCGAATTCTGCTGGAAAAACAAAGAATGGTTGTCCTATTTTAGAAAATCATCATGCTTCCATTTTAATGGCTGCCCAAAAAGGAATAAGATTCAAAGAAAAAACAGCTGAATTTGAATTGAATGTTAATCGTCTTTTAGATAGGGTAGCTTCCTTATTAAAAGAAAATACATCTTTTAATTTACGACTATTAGGACATACTGCAAGAGATCATGAAAAAGGAATGGATAAAATTAATTTAGAATTATCTCAAGCTCGAACAGATATTATTAAATCTTATCTTTTACAAAAAGGAATTTCAGAAAATAGAATAACAGCCATAGGTTATGGCGATTCTCGACCAATTGCTAGCAATAGTTATCCTGAAGGAAGAAGACAAAATGAACGAGTTGAATTTTTAATTGAAAATTAATTCTATAGAAGTGATTTTCAAATCACTTCTATGGAATTAATACGATAATCCCGAATTTTAAATCAATAAAATTCGGGATTTTGCTTATAATTCTTTACCCTACAAGATGAAAGCACTTTTCTTTTCCATAGGAACACGAGGAGATATGGAACCCTTCCTTGCTATAGCTGAAGTGCTTTATGAAAGAGGTTGGGATATTCATTGTGTTTTTCCAGAACAATTTAGAGCTGTCGTAGAACAATTAGGATATCAATTTACTGGCTTTACGCCTAAGTTTTTAGAAATGTTAGAGAGTAAAGAAGGGCGAATGATGATGGGAGGCAGTGGTAAATTTTTCGAAAAAACGAAAGCTTTATTTACAATGATTCGTCATGGGATTTCTTCTCAAAAAGAAATTCTAAAAGTGAATCATGATGTCATAAGCCATGAAAAAGCAGATAAAGTTTTTTTCCATTTTAAATGTTTGTATTGTACGATTTGGGGAATGGCAAATCCCAATAAAGTAATTGCTGTTTCACCGATTCCTTGTATTAATCATCCTGTAGAACACATGAGTACAATTACACTTCGGGAAAATAGAGATAAAGGGAAATTTAGAAATCTTTGGTCTTATAAATTAGTAAATATTATTCGAGCGATGGTGATTAGGAATATGGTTCGTAAATATAAGAAGCATTACTCCAATACTTCTTTTTCTATTTCGAATATTAAACATCATATGCTGAATGTCGAAAAAACATTTTACACTATTTCTCCTTC
>JAHDFV010000312.1 GCA_020627985.1 Saprospiraceae bacterium | reverse complement strand
CATTAAAAGAATTTAACCACCATACACCGCCTCCAAAATCTCTTGCTCCGATTTAATATGCTCCATATATTCCCAAAGAAAAATAATAACCCACCACAAAGATAAAGTCATTGGATGCTTAGCAGATCTTTTTTTTAATTGCAGATGAGAGTCATTTAGTAAAATGATAGAAGGTTTAGAATCATTCTTTGATTGTTGATGTAGATTTAATTTAAATTGATCTAAGGTTTTGTTCTCTAAATTCGAAATTAATTTTCTTTTATCCAATTGGATAATTTGGGAAATAGATTCATTGTAATTCCCTTTATTTATGTGATATGATTTAATGATTCGTATCATTTTTATTTCTTTTTATTTAAATAGGATTCTTTTTCTTTTCGAATTAATTTAATCAATGAAATTAAAGCAATTAGTGCACTACAAATCGCTCCTAAAGTTCCAAAGAATCCTTCAATGAAATTAAAGAAACTCCCAAAGGAAAACCAACCACAAATAAATCCCAAATGAGGATAATATTTGTTCCATATTGTTTCTAAAAATATTAACATCTGATTAATCCTATTGTAGTTAAATTACTTTTGACGTGGAGGTCTTCCTCTTCGATGGAATAAATAACCATCTTTATTTTTTTCAGGAAATATTAATCTTTTTTTCGAAGGTGGTCTACCTCTTCTAAAAGAAAAAAATTGACCATCTTTTACATAATATAAATTCATCTTTAATTAATTTGATAATGAAAAAAAGGAGTTACATACTCTAGTATGCAACTCCGACCAAAAACATACACCAAAACAAAAAGGTCTAAATATTGTCTTCTCCTCCAGAAATCAAACCTTCGTCATTAATTTCGAAAGTACCATACCAAGTTGGACAACCATTCTTGGTTCCTTCTACTTTAAATTCTGTAGTTAATCCTTCAGCAACAATAACAATTGCTTCATTCATTTCTGTTGTAATATTTCCTAATGCATCTTGTACCCGAATTTCAACATCTGAGTCTGCACTAAACCGAATGGCATAACTCATATCTTCACCTATGATATATTCCGATTTACCAGTTACTAAGAAATTATTCAATGGGGTATTTAAATTTCCAATTTTAATGCGTAATGGGTTAGTTCCTCCTAAAGGACCATCTTCTAATACAACATAAAATGGATCAATATTAAAATGACTGGCGATTAATGATTGAATGTCATCATTGCTCATTGAATTATTTATGGATAAAGAATCGGTATCATCTGTAACAATTGTAAAATTATTATCTGTTGAACTGAACTTATAAGTATACAATGGAGCGACTTCCGGTTTTATAACATTGCTACAAACCGAGTCAAGTATGATATTTTCTTCGGGTACTAAAATGGTAATATTGGGTCCATTTCCATAACCAATATGACTCGTTCCATTGTAGACAATATTTGCAGGATCAATTTCTGTATCACCGCAACTTATTGGACAATCACTAGGTGGCTCAACGATCACTTCTGTGTTTAATATCTTGACACAAGTGTGGCAAGTATCATCATATGCTTCTACTTCACAACTGCATGTTCCTAAATAACTTGAAGTAGTAAACGTTCCTTCTACAGGATTGACAAAAAATGCATACCAATACGTTTTACAACAATCACATGTCGGTAATAATACTTCCGCCATACATCGATCCATCGTGACCATGGGCTGTTCATAAACGATATCTTCTATGGCACCATCTGAATCTACTTTAATTCCAATTAATTGTAAAACCGAATTTGAACCTGCTCCATCTTTAATGTAATGATAATCCCAGGCTAATTTTCGAGCGCAATGACAATCATCATCTACCAAAGTTTCTGCGGCATAGGCTTTTATTTTTTTAAAACTATTTCCTAAAGTGACTCTAAGCTTTTTAAAATCTACAAACCAATTGCCGCCGCTTTCAACAACGGCATAATCATTGGTCAAATGATCTCGAATAAATCCTTGATATCCGCCTAATAAGGATCCTGTGTAATAAAAATTAGATAGAACACTTCTTGCTGTTAAGGCGGATGCAATTTGCTGTATCAATCTAAATTTACTTCTTTGTTTGGATTGCTTGGGCGTATTACTTGGATTAGATTCAGGTAGGGTAGCAACAATAGTCCTTCTGACATACCGTCCTTTTTCTTTGACAACTTGTTGTCTGAAAAAATGATCCCCTAATTTTCCCTTCGTGACTTTTAAGCCACTTTTCATTCTAGCCATTTGTAAAGTATTTTATTCTAAAAAGGGTAAAATCATTATGCTCAATAAATAATGAACATAACAAAATATAATATTACAAAGCTAAATACAATTTATAGGAAATTCAGTGTTTTAAATTCTTGTACTAATGATAAATAGTATTATAAAATTCATATAGATTTATTTATCAATTACTTATTAGTTATATTAGAGATCGGAGTATTTTTGAAAAAAACAAAACAATATCGAAAAGAAATAGTATAATATACAATTATTTTAAGGTTGCATTTAATAATGCTTCTAAATTATGTCCTAATAATCCAACCCAAACTGCTACTTTTTGACTGATTACTTTCGCCCGATCATGTTGACCATTTTCTAATTGTACCAGCAATTTCCGAACATTCATTTTCTCAATCATATTCTTACAATTTCTCAATTGAATTTTCAATTCTTTTTCTGATATTTTAGTTGCCCAATTATAAATGATATATGCATCTCTTTTATTGATTTCTAGTAATTTTAATTTCTTAGAAATAGAGTACCAAAATACAGGTACATCTTCCCAATGTGATAATTGAGATGATTTTTCAATGATCATAGATTCAAATTCTAAATACAGTTGTTGGTTATAAGATTGAATCAATTCGGGATCGACCTGGATCCGATTATTTTTCTGTTGTTCTTGATGGGCGAGTACCAATTGCTTTCTACGATATTCCATATAAGCTCCCAAGACTTTCCCAAGTATGGACGCATTCCAAACGCCGCCATATACCTCTAATTCAACATTTTTAAATTCCCGAGCTGCAGCCATCCGAAATGCTATTGAAATTTCTTCTAGCGATAACATAGAGAATCTATTTTGAATCAAAGTTTTACAGGCATGCAATACAACATCTGATACTTGTTGACGAGCACCATATGCTTCGGCAATGAGTTGAATTCGGACAATCAACAATGCTTCATTTTCTAATTGTCGAATACTCTGATGTTGTCTTAATAAAACTTGAGTAATAACTTTATTTCTAGAATTCCCATTGCTGATTCGTAATTCTTCGGATCTGTTCTTGATCGACAATTGGTTTGGGTTCATGCTTAATATTTTTATGTATTAATTTATTTTTCATTTTGACTTTTTGATCTCTAGCATCATTACGAATCCAAGTACGGGCAGTCGCTAACCATCCTTTAGCAGTCCTTTTTACTGTTTTAATCTCATTCCAATCCAGTAAAGCAAAGTGATAATGTTTTAAATCTATTACGTCATAATCTGAATGATCCTGAATCATTTTTTGCTCAAATTTTTCAAAATTTTGATAAAGGCAATCTTTAAATAAAAGTGTTTTTTTTGATGATTCCGGTTTTACATTTGGGGAGGCCAGTTCCGAAAAAGAATCTTCTTCTACATTTAAATCGTACACTTTATTTTTAAGGTTTGTTTTAATTTCTTTTAGTTTATTATGGGGTGAACGATGTACACCTTTTAAGTGAACATCCTTCACGTTTAATGGTGAATAGAGTTCCCTTTTGTCGTGAACTATATTCACGGGTGCATGTTGTTCACCCCATGGAAAAGAGTGAATTTTGTTCACTGTTTCTATTGCTTCAAACCATTTAGATGTTACTCTTTTTTGTTTACCTGAGCCCTTAGATTCTAAGAGGCCTTTTTCTTTTAATGTGGCTGCAGATTTTTTAATTCCTCGAATAGATATTCCAATATATCTGGCAATTGTAGGGTAGGAGATAGTGCACCATCCTTGCTGATCTGAATAGGAAGGATTGCCCTGACTTTTCGCTATAATATCACAAATCATGTATTCATAGGGCGTTAAAGAAAGGTGCTTTCTTAGTGGATGTATGATGGTCGTATAAATCATAATCCTTCATTAATTATTTTTAATTGTGCTTTAAAATGAAGCTTCGTTTTTTGTAAAATACTGTTCCATTTTTCAATCCGTTGAATGATCTCACAGTTTTTTAATATCTGCCGATCTAAATTCCCTAATCGTTCTTCATTTACTTTTAACCAGGCTTTAATGATGCGTTCCTCCGTTTCATTTTTGACATTTAATTCGCCTTTTATCCACTTATTAACCGTAGTATCTGAGACTCTTGCTTTTTGAGCAATAGCTCTAAAATCAGCAGCATTTAGAAATTCATTATGTAATTTCATAAATTGTTGTATTTTAGTATAATTTTATTGTATTAATAAAAAACATCATATAATAATAACTAATTATAATAAATTTAAAACAAAATATTTTATAAAACAAATTGTATGACAAAAAACACTTACAA
>JAHDFV010000311.1 GCA_020627985.1 Saprospiraceae bacterium | reverse complement strand
TTATGTTGAATTTTCTACAACACCAAATGATGTAATCTTTACCACTCAAAACAGTCCAACAGGAGATGATACAGATGATAGTGATGCAAATACGAATGGTGTAACAGACCCTGTTACTTTAAGTACTGGAGATATTAATTTAGATCTTGATGGAGGTGTTACTGCTGAACCATTAGGAAGTTTAGGAAACTATGTGTGGTTTGATACTGATGGTGATGGTATTCAAGATTCAGATGAAATTGGTGCAGCGGGTATTTTAGTAGAGATCTATGATTCCAATGATGATTTAGTGGGTTCTGCCTTTACAGATGCAAATGGATATTATTTATTTGATCTATTACCAGCAGATGACTATATGTTAGAATTCTCTAATCTTCCAATGGATTATACCATTACAATTCAAGATAATACAAGTGATATTAATGATAGTGATGCGGATAGAATTTTAGGTACAACAACAAGTTATTCTGTAGACGAAAGTCATAATAGGAATGTAGACGCAGGTATTACCTTAATCAATATTTGCGGTACGGCTTGGGAAGATGCGAATACAAATGGATTATTTGATAACGGAACAGATATTTTATTAGAAGGTGTAACTGTACGGTTATATTCAAATGGAGGTACATTGGTTGGTACGACAACGACATTAGCATTTGGAACCTTCTTGTTTACAGGATTAACTCCAGGTGATTATTATATCGTTTTTGATGAATCAACAAACACTGCAGGGACAACATTCTTCTCTGCTACACATCAAAATCAAGTAGGTCCAACTTTAACAGATGCAGGAGATAGTGATGTAGATCCAACATCTAGAACGACTCCTACATTTACGTATTCCACAGGAAGTACCGATTGTGATATCAGTGCAGGATTTAGTAGAGTACCGCTACCTGTTGAAATGTTATATTTCAAAGGACAAGCCAATGAATGTGATATTACTTTAGAATGGGCAACAGCTACAGAAGAAAATAATAGTCACTTTATAATTGAATACAGCTCAGATGGAAATGAATATAAAATGATCGGTTCTATAGCTGGAAATGGAAACAGTTCTGAGGTGATTGAATATCATTTCATTCATGAAAATGTAAGAAGCGAAATGAATTACTACCGTTTAAAACAAGTTGATTTTGATGGAGCATATGAATATTCAGATATTTTAATTGTAAAATCGGATTGTGAGTTTACAAAAGGAATACAGATTTATCCAAACCCAGTTAGAAATATTTTAAGTATTGAATCCACAGAATCTTTATTCGCTGTAGATACTGAAATAATATTAACAGATGTATTAGGAAGAATCATTCAAATTCAACCCATTTCAGAAGGGCAAGAATCAATGATTCATTTAGATATGTCTTCTTATACAAATGGTATTTACTTTATTCAAGTTAAATATGGAAAAGTACATTCTAAACCATTTAAAGTCATTAAGAATGATATGAAATAATATTTCATAAAATAATAAATCTAAGCCATGTGTTGTTTTCAGCACATGGCTTTTTTTATATCTATTTAAAAATTTACCTTAGCGCACTATGTCTAAAGATCACTTAAATAAAATAAAAGATTTAATAGAAGTTCTTCAAATTGAAAAGGAAGAAGATTTTATTCAATTTCGAAAATTTGTACAATCCCTTCCCTTAAAAAAGAAAAAAGAAAAAGGATTATGTTGGCATCCTTTTGTGATAAATAAAACGGGTTATACATACGGCGAACGAGCTTTCATTGTTGGAGAGCGAACCTCCAATATGAATGAACCACATCAATTTAGATCTGGTATGCCCGTAAATGTTTTTTTAGAACGAGAAGGAAAAGAATCTTTTGAACAAGCAGGCATAATTAAATTCATTAATAAAAATAAAATGAAAATTGTTCTGAATGCGAAAGACATTCCAGAATGGACAGATAAATTAGGAATTGGAATTGATCTTTTGTTTGATGAAAGAACCTATCGAGAAATGGAAAAAATCCTCGAAAAAGTTTTAAAAGCGAAAGGAGATCGTTTAGCAGAATTAAGAGATATTTTTCTAGGAAAAAAACATCCTTCCGCTCGAGAAATTAATCATCCAATTGTAATTCCTCAATTAAATAAATCACAAAATGAAGCAGTGAATCATGTATTAGCTTCTTATGATATTTCTATTATTCATGGTCCTCCTGGTACAGGTAAAACAACAACGATTGTTCAAGCCATAAAGTTATTAGCCAAAGAAGAAAATATAATTTTAGTGACAGCTCCAAGTAATGCAGCCGTAGATTTATTAACAAGTAAATTAGCGAACGAAGGATTAAATGTAGTTCGAATTGGAAATATTTCTAGAGTAGATGAGGATTTAATTCAACATACTTTAGATGGCAGAATTGGAGATCATCCAGAAAGTAAAAACATTAAAAAAATTAGAATTCAAGCAGCAGAAGCAAGGCGAAAAGCAAAGAAATTTAAAAGAACTTTTAATGCCGCAGCTAGAGAAGAAAGAGGCGATTTATTTAAAGAAGCCAGTGAATTATCTGCTTGGGCTAGACAAGTAGAGGAGCGTTTAATTGATCAAATTATTTCTTCTGCAAATGTAGTGACTTGTACATTAATTAATTCTGTTCATTCTATTTTAGATAATTACGATTTTAAAACTGTAGTAATTGATGAAGCAGCTCAAGCTTTAGAACCTGCAACTTGGATTCCAATTTCAAGGGCAAGTCGTGTAGTATTAGCAGGCGATCCTTTTCAATTACCGCCAACCGTAAAATCATTAGCTGCGGCTAAAAGAGGATTAAATGTTACCTTAATGGAAAAAGGCATTCAACAATTTAATGATGCCAATTTATTAAATGTTCAATACAGAATGAATCATAAAATAATGGGTTTTTCAAACCAACAATTTTATGATAATAAATTATCCGCTGATGTAAGTGTAGGAAATTGGAAATTAAATATTGAAGAAGATTTACCATTAGAATTTATTGATACTGCTGGTTGTGGATTTAATGAAAAAGTAAATCCTGAATCTGGTAGTAAATGTAATCCAGATGAATTTCAAATATTGCAAGAACATTTATATCAATTAATGCCAAAATTAAATGAAAACGATCTACCATCTATTGGAATTATTTCTCCTTATAGAGAACAAGTTTTATTAATGCAAGATAAATTTTCTGATGATGAAAAATTAGAAAAAATAAAACACAATATTTCTATTAATACCATTGATGCCTTTCAAGGACAAGAAAGAGATATTATTTATATCTCCTTAGTTCGTTCAAATGATAAAGGAGAAATTGGTTTTTTATCCGATGCAAGAAGAATGAATGTAGCGATGACTCGTGCTAAGAAAAAATTAATTATCATTGGAGATTCTGCTACCATTAGTAGTCATAAATTCTTTAATGCATTTTTAGATTATATTGAAAATAATGGCGCATATAGAACAGCATGGGAATTTATGTACAGTTAATTCGTTAATCTACTTTCATTCCTTTTCGTAAAAAATATAAACCTAAAACAGAAATACCACAAAGTACGGTGCAACCATACCAGAGCGTTTCAAAACCATGAGTCTCTGCAATTTTTAATCCATATGGAGCGATTATAGCTACTAGTGAATACATCATAGAAAACATCCCCATATACTGTCCTCTTGTTTTGGGGTGGCTTCTTTGTAAAGCAACTTTGTAAGTTAATGGGAAATTTAATATTTCAGCAAAAACAAAAATTGTCATGAATAATAAAATGAAAAACCAATCTCCTCCAAAAAGATTAAAAACTAAATAGGATAATCCAAATAGAACCACTCCCCAGATAATAGAAGGAACTTCTTTTTTATATTTTACAATTAAAAAAATTAAAGGCATTTCTATTAGACAAATTAAAAATCCATTAAATGACATAAAGCCTCCATAGGCTTCTTCACTATAGCCTAAAATGGTTTTGCAATACAATGGGAAAGAATTAAAAATTTGTAAAAAAGCCAATCCGCAAAAGAATAAGGAAAGTAAAAATAAAATATACCAACTATCTTTATAGGGAGATATTCCATCACTTTCTGCATCTTGCTTTTCTTGGTCTAAAACAGATTCTTTATTTTCTAAAGTGACCATTAAAAAGAAAGCAGATGAAATGCAGGTTAATCCATCAATAATAAATAACCAATTATATCCTATTCTGCCTGCAATAAAACCAGCACCTGCACTTCCGACAACAAAACCTAGATTAATGGCTAAACGATACAAAGACAACGCTCTGGTTTGGTTTTCTTTATTTTCGTAAACACTCAATGAAGTTCCACTAGCTGGACGAAATGTTTCTCCAATTATTCCTGCAATTAAAATCGTAATACAAAAGGGATAAAAGGATTTGACAAATAATAAAATAAAAAACATGATGCCCGTAAATATCAATGAGACACACATAATTTTGTAATAGCCAAATTTATCAGTTAGAATTCCTCCTAAAAAAGAACCTAAAAAAGAACCAACACCGCTTAAGCTTAAAACAATAGCTGATTGC
>JAHDFV010000310.1 GCA_020627985.1 Saprospiraceae bacterium | reverse complement strand
CCATTGAAGTTTTGTTCTGAACCAATTTAGACCCATTAAAGTATCTATTGTTGGAATTTGTAAAGACAACATTTCGTTTACACTGTTGGGCGATAATATAGTGTTATTGTCAAAGGTCCCTCCATTTAAGAAAGCAATCATGTAATTGCCTATATCCGTCGCCGTGCTTCTTAGCTGTCCATTAGGATAATCGGCAAAACCATAATGATCAATGGGGTTATAATTTCCATTTTGGAAAGTATGTGGTATAGCAACTTGGTTAGGGTTGAAATCAGAAAAGTGCCATGCCGTATTTTTCATACATAAACTATTAAAAAGATTATCGTCGCAATAATCATCAAATGGAATTCCAGTGCTTGCTTCTACCAAATAACCGTTTAGAGCAGAACCCATATTGGAATAATTATATGATGTACCAGGTTTAGTGTTAAAAAAGTTGCCAGTAGCATTGTAATTCGATCCAGAAGTCGGAAAGTAGTTCCCCATGCAATCTGATAATGAAATGGTTGGATCTGGATAACCATAAAAGGTACTCATGATGCCCCAATTATCCGTGATAGATGCAGTATGTGTCATTAATTGGCGTGCAGTAATGGAATCATTAGTAAAATTAGGGACATCTACTGACCAAGGAAGGTAATTGTTTACGTCTACATCTAAGTCAATAGTTCCTGACTCGTGTAGTTGCATTGCCGCAGTACCTGTAAATAACTTAGAAACAGAAGCCAAAAGAAAAACGGTACTGTCCTCTACTGGAACTGAATTTGCTATATTCGCATAACCGTAGTTTTCCAGCCATACTATTTCCCCATTTTTTACAATTATAGTCGCAGCACCAGGAAAATGGCGTGTATTCATTTCACTTATGATTTCGGCATCCAGAGTAGCATTTGGATTGGGGTTTTGTGCAAAAGAATATTGTTGGATAGTATGAAATAGCAAAATCAAAAGAACTAGCTTCATCCGTTTATAAAACTTAAAATTAGATGTTTTTTTACGTTCTGTATTTACAAAAATCATATTCAAAAATAATTTGTTACAACAAAAGGATTTCAATCGGTTGTTTCAATAAAATTATTTAACAAATCTAATATTTTTTGGTTTTTCATATTTTTCGCAATATCAAAAGTTGTTATTCCACTTTCTGTTTCTATTATTAATGGTTTAGCTCCATTTAATAATAACAATTCGGTAATATTATAGTTGTTATATCGTACACTTTCAGCTAATGGAAGAGCCAAATATTCGGGATGTTGATAATTAGGGTCTACACCAGTTTTGAGATAGAATTTCACTAATTCTAAATCATTTTTTTGAATTCCTTTAAACATTTCTTTCCAATTTCCTCCTGACATTTTGATTGTGATTTTTAAAGTAGTGATTAGAATATGATATTAAATTTCATGAAAAAATAAAATTTCTTCATGACTAAGTCATATCTATTTGCGTAAACAAAATAAAGAAAATATTTTAAAACGCGTAAAAAACTATTTTGCAGATCCAGTTGTAATTCGTCGCTTTAATCAGTAAGAATTAAAATGAAGTTTACAGAAAAACCCATATGAAGCTATTTTGGATCTGGGTTGTTCAACAATTATAATCGTTCATCGAAACTGGAATGGTGTTCATCTATAAATGATGTGTAGACAATAAATCACTAATAGGTGAAAAGGTTTATTTAGTTACATATTTTAAACCTTTGATATAATATTCATTATAAAATGGTATGAGAATTTCTGTCCAAAAAAATCTTATTATTTCTATTAATTCATTATTGTTTTTTCAAAAAAAGAAAAGGAAGGGTATTTAAACCCTTCCCAACAATTCTTTGGTATATTTTAGAAAGATAACCAATGATTAATTGGCCATATCTTTCAATTTCTTCAGTGCACGAACCTTTACGACTGTCGAAGCTGGCTTAGCTTTAAATATTTGCTCTTCCTTAGTGAAAGGATTGATACCTTTGCGTGCTTTTCTTGCAGGCTTTTTAACAGTCTGAATTTTAAGCAAACCAGGAAGTATAAACTCCCCAACAGATCTTTTGTTAAGGTGAAGCTGAATAATATCACTCAAAGAATCAAGTACTCCGTTTACCTGATTTTTAGTAAGATCATTTTCTTCTGCGATTCGATTTACAATTTGAGTTTTAGTAAATCTTACGTCTAATGTTTTTCTCTTTTTAGCAGCCATAATTAATTAAGTTATTATAGAATAATTAGTTAACACTTTTTAGTTTCACTAACTTGTTTAATCTGCCAAAGTACAGCTTATAATGCATATTAATCTAGTTCGGAAAAAAAATTGTAAAAAAAATAAGTGGTTTAACACCACAAATACTCTATAACAAACCAAAATTAAGAGATTTTTCTATTTTTGGACATGAGATATTGTTGTCTCTCATATAACATTGATGCAATAGAAGTGTGTCGTTAACCAGCTTAACAAACTAGAATAAAATTCTTTAAATCCCATAGGCGATTTTATGAACCATTCACGTTTAAGCATGCTTCTAATTATTCTAGGTATTAAAGGCAAAAGACCAAATCTTTGATATAAAGGAATCCAAGGAGGTCGGTGATTTGGAATTTCTGTATTTAAAATGATTAAGTTATCTACTTTATCTTCTTGGTCAATTGCAATAAACCTTGCTATTGTTGCTCCAGAATTATGAGCTATTAAACTATAATTTTCAATACTTAACTTTTTCAACATCTTAATAATATATCTTGCTTGGGATTTACTATTAAAATCAGTTTCATTCGTCCAATCGCTATCACCAAGTCCTGGTAAATCTAAAATATGACATTTGAATTTATTAGATAGTATTGGGATTAATTTTCTCCAAGTGTAACCATGTGTTGGAAATCCATGAATAAAAACTAAATGCTTTCCAGTATCAATTCCAGTTTGTCTTAAACCAATTGATACATCTTCAATACTAATTTTTTGAAGATTTAGATCATTATACAATTTAATTTCTTTCATTTTCTTGACTTGCAACTAACGTCTAGACTAAATGCATTTGCCGATGAATGAAGGTTATTGATATTTAAGTCGTTTTTGTATTAATTTTTCTTCTGTAATGTTAAATAGAATGTAGTTCCTTTTCCATCTTTCGATTCAAACCATATTTTTCCTCCAAAACTTTCTATAATTTTTTTACATGTAGAAAGACCTATTCCACTACCTTTAAATTTACTACTGTGTACCTTTCTGAATATTTCAAAAATTTCATTTTGATATTTTTCATCTAAACCGATACCATTATCAGTGATACTTACGATTACAAAATCTTTGTTGTAATCTTTAGAGGTGATTTTTATTACAGGAGAAACATCTTCATGGGTGAATTTAAGGGAGTTATTGATTAAATTAAGGAAGACTTGTTCAAGAAGTGTTAATTCTCCCATAATATGGGGGAATCTATCTGGTAAAATAATTTCCGCATTTTTTTCATATATTGAAATACTCAATTTATTTTTGACCTGAAGAATTACTCTTTCAAGGTCTATTACAGATAGGCTGATGTTCTCATTACTGATTTTCGAATAATTTAGTAAGCCATTTACCATATCATTTAATGAATCGGCATTATCGATCACAAAATCGAAAAGTTCTTTATCTCCTGGCTTGAAAATTTCACTATATTTTTTATAAATTATTTGGCTAAAACTACGAATTGACCTTAAAGGAGCTTTTATATCATGCGCAGCGATAGCAGCAAAATTTGATAAATTATCATTACTGACACTCAATTTATTATTAACTTCTATTAATTCTAATTGATTTTCTTTGAGTGCTTTCAACAGTGAAACCTTTTGAAAATAAGTATAAATCAAACCAACAAATAGTATCAATAATATAATGGAAAAAATGATTGTATATTGATGAAATAATAACCTTTCTTCTTTTAGTTGAACAGATAATTGAAGTTGCCTTATTTTGACATCTTTAGACTTGAATCTTAATAAATGATTTAACCTAAAATCATTTAGTTTCCCTACATAATCATTTGAATTAGAAAATTTCTCAGGATCTGCTAATATCTTTTTTATTTCTTGAGCTTCTTTTTTTCTTCCTAATGTACCTAAAGCCCACATTCTTCTCTGTAATGCCAACTTTGTAATCGTCCCTGTTCCATTATCCAACTCTATTGCTTTAGAGAAATATTCATTCGCTTCTTCATAATTTGCTTTTTCATTTATATTAAAAATAGACCAACCTAGATATACTAAGTCATTTGCAATTGATAAAGTATCCTTATGTTTTTGACTATATTTTAAAGCTGCGGAATAGCACCTATGGGCTGATACAAAATCATTATCCTGAAAGTAATTATGTCCTTTAACCCTCCACAATACAGGGATATAATAAGTGTAACCACTTTTTTCAATTAATTGGATGGCCTTTTTTCCGTATTCAATTCTTTTTTCTCTATTTCTATTTCCATTCCCATTCCATAATGACAACGTCTGGTAACATTCTGCTGCATCTAATAAATAACCAGATTC
>JAHDFV010000309.1 GCA_020627985.1 Saprospiraceae bacterium | reverse complement strand
ATTATTTTCTTTTTTTGCTTGAAGCGTAAACTCTCCAAACTGATCTTTTAGAACTTGATCTAACGATCCGAACAAACCGATATGATTTTTTTAATCGCTTGGCTCTTAAGTTCGCATTCAGTTTATTTTCTCCAGATTTAGGAGATTTTAAAGTGAAATTTCTTTTATCTATTTTCCGTACTTTATTTACACAAGCCATAATTAAAATCTATTTGCAGAGGAATTCCCCAGTTTTCAATTCGTACCACTCAGTCGCTGTTGGACTTTCCATGTATTCTAAAATTTGAGGACCATATTTAAGCATAGTCCTTCTATTTGCTTTTACATTAATCCCTCTCAAATATCCTAATCCAAATGAATTGGGTATAGAATAATCAAAGCTAGGATAACCGATATCAGACCATTGCAAAGTGGTATAATCTACTTCATCTGACCAAGGTTCTTCACCAACTTGTTTTGGAATACAATTAGATGAAGGAGTTGGAATACTATTAGAAGTATCGGAGTCCTTTTCATCAATAACAATGGTATCTTCATCTCTAAAGCCAAACCAATATCCTAAGAAAAGAATCACAGCAATAACTGATAAAATGATTATTTTTTTACTATCCATTTTATGTGTTTTTTGAAGCAAACATTAATACGGCTCCAACTAATAAAATTGCTCCAACTAATAAGAAAATACTAGCAGGTTCTAAAGAGATTCCTACATCTGTTTTAATGTTTTCATTACCTGAAAGTACATCTATGATGTTCCCTTTATTGTATCTGTAGGCTTTCATAATTTGGATTCATTTGAGCTTTCATAATTCGCTGTTCTTCCATTTTTACAGAAGTATATTCAGCAAGAACTAAAGCGATGTAAATGGCTGCTGTGAATAATAAAAAACAGCTAACACAAGAAATATTTTTCATCTCTAAGGAATATTTAATTCATCTAATCGAATAAGCATTCTTTCTTTTGGATCAGTACCAATGAAATTATTACATCCGTAATTCGTATCCTGAATGGCTTCTCTTAATGTGTTGTTATTGGTATTTTTGAAATAATTGGCTAAACTTTTAAAAGCAGCAACATCTAATTCCAAAGCATCCCTATAAGCTGTACATCTATATGAAACATTAAAAAGAACCCATTCATTAATGTATTGCGATAACCTATTGGATAAGGCAATAATTTCAACTGTTGGTTCTAAAGCAGGTACATCAGGAACATTCGCTTGACCAGGATTAGCTGAACCATTACTAGGTTCACCTATACAACCTAAACCTAACCACCTACAAGAAAATGAATCGTTTGAACCACTTCTTACGCCTGACACATACGCTCGTATGATCAGTATAATTACAACCAAAACAATGGCTATAATTATGATATGATTCCGACTCAATTTCATTATACCATTCTTTTCATGATTCGTCCAGCAGTTCCTTCTTCAATTACAACCGTATCTGAAGCGGTATTTCCTGTTGAACTTTCATCTTTGGTATAGTACCATAATGCGATCATTACAGCAGCGATAACTAGGAGGATGATCCATCCTCTATATTTGGTTAAAAATCTCATTTGAAATTTTATTTTTTTGTGATATAAATAATAAGAAAGATCATTAGTATCAAAAACATGACACCCGCTATGATCCAAGGCGTATAATCAATATCATCTTCTTGAGGTAAGGTTTGATAAATGATTGTTTGACCTTCACCACCTTTATCTGTAAATGAATTAATAATACCAGGTAGTGAACTGAATATATCACTTGTTAAAGCGTTATAATCAAAATTTACCTCTTCCATGATAGATTATATATTAAGTTAAGTGAAACAAAAGCAAGGGGATATAATCCCCTTACATTAATTTTATCTATCTGAACCAATGATAGAAGCAAATTCAAAACAAATACGAACTTTCGCACCTGCTTCTAAACGGTATTTAATTCCCGTTCTTGGCTCTAACATTTCACCCATACACATTTCTGTAAAGGATAAGTTTCTTTGGTTGGCTAAATCTTGATAATCCGAAGGAGTATATTCTGCCACTTTCGTAACATCATCTGATAAGTGATGTCCTACATAAATTTTAAATGGATTATCCGTTTGAGCTTTTGATTCATCTTTCAAAACAGTAAGAGTTACCTTACAAAAGAATAATGTATCTCTTGAAGAAATACCATTCAAAAAGTTTTGATAATCTTTATCTAAATCTATTCGTTTGACAGGAGAAGGAAAAGAAGGAATATTAAAATGATCTTGAACCAATGTGTCAGGATCAAATAAAACAACTTCCTGCGCATCAGTTGTACTTTCATTTTCTAATTCAATACGCAATTTACCAGCTTTTGGAATTGCAGATGAATTTCCTTCTCTCAACATTTGCTGAACCATTCTTAATGATTGAGCATTCTTTTGAGAAGGTGTTGAAGTTGGGCAACATTGTGCTTCTTTATTATTACAACCACAACCGCATCCACCAGTATTTGATGTTGATGGTGTAGGTGTAGGAGTTTGAGCAGCAACAGGAATACCATTACGGTAAGAAATGTTACCAGTATTATTTCTTAAGACTATAACTCTAGGCTTTCTTCTTAATAATCCAAACATTTGAATTTGATTTTATTTCATAATTTTATACATAACTAAGTAGTACAAATATCTGATCAAACATTGGTTTATAAAATAGATTCCTTATAATCGAATGATAGCTTTTAAGGGAATGATTTCTTTTTTTAAAATGATTTATTTTAAAGGAATGTCAAATAAAAAACCGCATTCTTTTTTTGAAAATGCGGCTTATTAAAATTGATATTACTTAGTTATAATTTTATTCTTTTAAAAATACCATAATGATTAGTACCACCTTCTTTGTATTTTTTATGGAATTCTTTATTCACTGATTTTTGAATATTTAAAAACGAATTTCCATCTTCTAACATTTTTAATCTATCACCAGATATTAAATTTTGCGAAGCTCCAATAATCGCTTCTTTAGCATGACCCCAAATTGTAGGAGCAAGATCATTGACAGAATGAACAATAAAAAATAGATCCAAAGGAATGTGTCTGTAATCGACTAATATTTTTTTAAGATATGGATGTGCTTTTTTTACATCTTGTTTTATGTAATTGGCACAATCATCAAATACGATAGTTGCCTGTTTTACATTTTTATAAATGTATTCAAATGTTTTATCCTCATATCCTGAATATGGATATCGTCTAATTCCTTCAAAGTTTTTACAATCTTCTTTTCTGTTAATATGAAGCCAATCATATTCATTCCAGATTTTCGCTTTACCTGAATAGTCAACGACTAAAGCTCTGTTACTCGCTTTCTCAATGATGGATTTAGTTAAGGTTGATTTTCCAGTATTATTCGTTCCAATAATGATGGTGCATTTTGCGCTCCTAGCCATCTTGATCTTTTTTAGATTTGGTATTATTTATTCTTTCTTTACGATCACTAAATGCTTTTGTTGCTACACCTGTATATCCCATTGCAAAAGCAGAAATGAAAATAAACTCTACAGATAAAGTCATTTGATATTTCTTAATCAATGTTGCTAAAGCTTGAAGCTCGTAATCATCTTCTTCTGTTCCATGAGGTGAACCCGATTTTCTAATTCGATAATCATCCCAATTTCCAACACCTGAAAAAAGATGAAAAATGAAGGATACCATTTTATCCATTTGTATCAACATAAAACGAGCTGAATCCATGTGTCCTGTTTGATGTTCAAAAATTGCTGCATCTTCATCATCATTAAATACATCATCATCTTTTTTTGAATCATCTAAATTAAGTTCATCAGCTTCACCAAATAGATCATCAATATCATCTTCTTTTGGATTATCAGGTTCAGGATCTGGAACAAAAGGAACATCCGTATCAGGTGGTAATTCTAATTCTTCAGAAAGTTCATTTACAAAATCCTCAACATTTGCTTTTTGAATAACTTCATCTGGAGTTACTTCATTTTTTATTTCTTTATTTTCTGTTTTATCCATTTTTTTTACCGATCATTAATTGAAAAAATGAGGATAGTTTTAAACTTTCCAATGGTCTAACTTTTATTTCACCTTCGATATTAGATAAGGCTGTAAATGAAATTCTTACTTCTTCTTTAACCTCATGTATTAGAAGAGAAACTTTTTCTCCTTCAGTTAATTTTACAATGTTCCCATTGGCTTTTTTATGACCTTTAGAATATTTTTCTTCCATGTTTTTTAATAACACTTTGAAGTTGTCTCCATCTCCAATCATTTCTAATAAAGGTCCTGCCATTCTTTTCATAGCCATAGCCTTCATGTCAGCTTTACCAAATTTCATTATGCAACATTTTTAATTTTTCTATAATGATGGATATTCGTTTTCTTATCAGTCAACATTACTATAAATGTTATCCTCTTACAATCCACTAACTTTTTAAGTGCTTTCCATACCCGAACTCTAAGAAGTTTTTTTTCTCTTTTACCCAGATCCTTTCCTAGCTCATTTAATAGTGTGTTAACTGTAAA
>JAHDFV010000308.1 GCA_020627985.1 Saprospiraceae bacterium | reverse complement strand
AAAAGATATTGAATATAAAATATCAATTGAAGGAATAGATATAAATAAAAATTTAGAAGCTCATATAAGACAAAATATTTATTTAATTTTCAAAGAAGCACTTACAAATGTAATCAAACACTCTGATGCAACTCATGTGAATATAAGTTTTAATAAAATCAATCAATATATTCATTTTGTAATTCAAGATAACGGAATGCCTTTGAAGAAAAATAAAAAGTCTGCTGGTCTTGGAATGTCCAATATGAAAAATAGAGCCGAACAAATCAATGCAACCTTATCTATTCATCAAAATGATGGGTTTGCTGTTAAGCTTGTCTTTAAATTATAATAATTACTAATCTAGAACCACATGAACATGTGGTTCTAGGTTGAATTTTTATTTGTAACTTTGGATATGACCAAACCCAAAAGATCAAATGGAACTTATTAATCTTGCTATTGTCGAAGATGACTTAGTGATTAAAGAATCATTAGAATTGTTTTTGTCAGTGAACAAATCTATAAATATTACATTTATTGAGACCTCAGTTGAAGATTTTCTAGAAGCATTAAAAAATACATTTCAACCCCAAGTAGATATTTTATTATTAGATATCGGTTTACCTGGGATGACAGGCTTAGATGGAATTCCTTTAATCAAAGAAAAAATACCAAATGTAGATATCATTATGTTGACTACTTTTGAGGAAGAAGAAAAAATATTTAAAGCTTTATGTTCAGGTGCAATTTCTTATTTAACCAAAAGAACGCCATTACTTAAAATACAAGAAGCGATTTTCACTATACATAGAGGTGGAGCATTTATGTCTCCGAGTATTGCTCGAAAAGTGGTAAGTTATTTTGCTCCCAAACCCAAAGTGGAGAAATCTAATTTAACAGATCGTCAAATGGAAATAGTGGGAGGGGTAGTAGAAGGTTTAAGCTATAAACTGATCGCTCAAAAATTAAATATTTCGATTGATACGGTAAGAGATCACATTAAAAAGATATACAAAGAATTACAAATTAACAGTAAAGGAGAATTAATTAAAAAATCCTTAGATGGTGATATATAATAAAAAATAAAAGAGGCTGTCTCAAAAGTAAAGACAGCCTCTTTTTTAAATAAAAATAATCCTTAGCCTTTTAATCGACTAATTAATTCAGATAATTGCTTAATTTTTTCCTCAGAATCAGCTAATTTTTTTCGCTCATTATTAACAACTGCTTCTGGTGCTCCTTTTACAAATCCTGGATTGGATAATTTTTTATTAATAATATTTACAAATCCTTCTTGATATTTTAAATCTGCTTCCGCTTTTTCTAATTCAGCGGCAACATCAATATCTTTTTCAATAATTAAAAAATAAGTATCCGTACCAGATATAAAGGTAACTCCATTTTCAGGTGTTTCATTCGTAAAAGTAATTTTACCTAAAACACCCATATTTAAAAGTGTCTCTTTTATTCCTTTTGTTGTATCACTTTCCTGTACAAATAATTGTAAAGGTTCATATTTTTTCATTCCATTTTTCGTCCGTAATTCACGTATTTTAGAAACAATATCTTTTACAGAATTTAGCGTAGAAATGATTTCAGAATCATAAGATTGAACTTTTGGATAAGAACTAACCACGCAGTCTTCTCCTTCTTTTCTTTCTGTTAAATAATGCCAAATCTCTTCCGTAACGAAAGGCATAAAAGGATGTAAAATGGTCATGATCCGACTAAAGAAATCAATTGTGCGATCATAGGTTTTACGATCAATTCCTTTTTGATAAGGTGGCTTCACCATTTCCAAATACCAAGAACAGAAATCAGACCAAATGAAATTATATAAATTATTTAATCCTTCACTTAATCGATATTGAGTATAACTTTTTTCTAATTTCTCTAATTCTTGATTGAATAAACTTTCAAACCAATTAGCTGCTAAATCATTCGCATTCGCAATATCATCAGAAACAGGTTGATCTACAATTTCCCAACCTTTTACCAAACGCATTGCGTTCCATAATTTATTAGAAAATCCTCTACCTTGATTACATTTATCACTTTCGTCTTTTACTTCTAATTTTATTTTTCCTTCTTTCGCTTTTCTTCTAAAATTAGGATCTTTCATTTTAGATTCAATAGAATCATCTTTAGGCGGTGCATCGAAAATAATATCATTCCCTGCAGCTGCAGAAGATAACATACCATAACGTACACCATCTGCTCCATATTCCTCAATCAGTTTTAAAGCATTCGGAGAGTTCCCTAAAGACTTACTCATCTTCAAACCAAACTTATCTCGAACCATTCCTGTAAAATAAGTGCCTTTGAATGGATATTTAGGTTTAACTCCTTCGCCTAATAAATCTTCTGACCATTCATAACCTGCCATGATCATACGAGCCACCCAGAAAAACATGATATCCCATCCCGTTACTAAAACATTGGTCGGATAGTAATACTTTAATTCTTCCTGATGTTCGAAACCATCAAAAACAGAAATAGGCCATAACCAAGAAGAAAACCAGGTATCCAGAGCATCTTCATCTTGTTTTAAATCAGTCGAAGTTAAATTAGCATTACCCGTTTTTTCTTTCGCAATTTCTAAAGCTTCCTCAATGCTTTCCGCAACAAAAACTTCTTCACCATAATACCAAGCGGGAATGCGATGTCCCCACCACAACTGTCGAGAAATACACCAATCCCTGATATTATCTTTCTGCAACCATGAATTATACATATTGAAAAAATGAGAAGGGTAGAAATCTACTTCACCACTTTTTACAGCGTCCAATGCTTGTTCAGCAAATTGATCCATCTTCACCCACCATTGTAACATCAAACGAGGTTCAATAACCGCTTTTGATCGTTCAGATCGACCTACTTTATTCGTATAATCTTCTACTTTAACCAAATGACCTCTTTGCTCTAATTCAGCAACAATTAACTTTCTAGCCTCAAAGCGATCTTTTCCCACAAAGAATTGAGCCGCTTCACTAAGCGTACCGTCGGCATTAAAAGTATCAATTGATTCAAGATTATGCCTTTTTCCGATTTCATAATCATTGGCATCATGAGCAGGAGTTACTTTAAGGCAACCTGTACCAAATTCCATTTCAACATAGCGGTCAAAAATAAAGGGAACAGCTCTTTCAACCATCGGAACAATCGCCTTCTTTCCTTTCAATTGACTGTATCGTTCATCTTTTGGATGAACCGCAATACCTGTATCCCCTAAAATCGTTTCTGGACGAGTGGTAGCAATCGTAACCCATTCGTTTTCCATTCCTTCAATTTTATATCGAACATGATATAATTTAGAAGCTTCTTCTGTAAAGATCACTTCTTCATTTGAAAGCACAGTTTGAACTTCAGGATCCCAATTGCAGATACGTAATCCTCTATAAATTCTTCCTTTTTTGTATAAATCAACAAAGACTTTACCTACTGCTTTAGATAAGCCTTCTTCCATAGTAAAACGAGTACGATCCCAATCACAGGATGCACCTAGTTTTTTTAATTGATCAAGAATAATACCGCCATATTCTTCTTTCCATTCCCAAGCATGTTCTAAGAATTCTTCTCGAGTTAAATCCGATTTACGAATGCCTTTCTCTTTGCGTAATTTGGCAATGACTTTATTTTCTGTAGCAATAGAAGCATGATCAGTACCTGGTACCCAACAAGCATTTTTACCTTCCAATCTTGCTTTACGAATGAGTACATCTTGAATGGTATTGTTCAACATGTGCCCCATATGTAAAACTCCTGTTACATTGGGTGGTGGGATGACAATTGTGTAAGGTTCTCTTTCATCTGGAACCGATTTAAAATAATTTCGATCCATCCAATGTTGATACCATTTATCTTCTGTTTCTTGAGGCGTATACCGAGTTGGGATTGACATATGTTTGATTAAAATTGAAAATGTTTTGATACAAAAGTCCAAAAATAGAAATAGCAGGGAATATTTACATTCCCTGCTATTAAAAAGAACCAAAGAATTACTTAGAAAGTTTCTCTAAGACATCAGATGGTAATATTTTAGTTAACATTGGTGCTATTTGTGGACTCGAATCAATAAAAGACATTTTGTTGTCTTTATCTTTTACGATAAATAAATCTTGCACTAAATCGATTTCTATACCATCATCTACTTTTCGAGCTTTTGAAGCATCAAATCCAGGCTGAGTCGCCATTTGACTCATTACGAAATCAATCTTAGAAGGATCCATTTCAATCTTTTGAGTTGCATTCATTTTAGCTTTTGCAAATTGCTCATCACCACTCGTAACAAATTGAGATAAGTCTGATAATTTTACATTATTAGTAAGCATCTTAATACCTGCCATATCCATAGAGGCAAATTGTTGTTCAATCGCATTTCTTGGAACAGCATCAAAGAATTTAGGATACATCATATCTAAAGCACCTGATAAATCACCAGAATTAGCTAATCCTACATAAGCCATATAAGACTTAGTCACAATATCTAACATATTTACTTTTCCAACTTTTCCTCCAGTTTTAGGAGAACAAGCTGTCATGGAAATAGCTA
>JAHDFV010000307.1 GCA_020627985.1 Saprospiraceae bacterium | reverse complement strand
TGGTTCTAATGTGAAAAAACTATTCCAATTAATAAGAACTTAACAGCCCTGCCCTGAAGGGGATTTAGGGGTGTAAGATCTCTAAAACAACTATAAATATCATGTATTTTTTGATATGTATCTTCATGATATCTCCCATCCTTTTCAATCACTAATTTTATTTTATGACAATAAAAATCCCTAAAGTTACTTCTTAGTCCTTTTAAGAATTTAGGCAATAACTTAAAAAAGTTACACTTTACAAAAAATCCATTTCCTTTAAAAATCAAAAGTCAAAAAGTCCCTTTAGGGATTTAGGGTATACAATTCTATTTTAAATTAAGTTCTAATAATAAATCGAATGCACTAATCTTCATACTTCTAATTTGATGTCCCTTTAGAGATTTAGAGTAAAATAAACCATAACCTTCTTCTTCCCCAATTCCTACAAATAATACCTCAATCCTAACGAACACTAAATTACCTCCTTACTATATTGCAATATTTCTATATTTGTGCTCAAATAATACTTGAATAAAGTAGACTTAAGTCTAACATTATATATGAGAATAGGAATCTTTTTTGGTGGACCTTCTAGAGAACGTGAAATTTCCTTTGCAGGAGGAAGAACAGTGTATGACAATTTGGACAAAACATTGTTTGAACCCGTTCCTATTTTTGTAGATAGTTTCAGAAATCTTATTTTATTGGATTGGAATTTCTTGTACAAAGGAACGATTAGGGATTTTTATCCTCCTGTGGACACCCTACCCGATTCGCCCCATGAATTTCAAGTATATCTTGAGAGTTTACAGGACATTGAAGATATAGATGTTCTCATTAATAAAGTGGGTAAAAAAGTAGAATGGAATGATCTCCCTCAAATCATGGATTTAGCTTTTTTAGCTTTACATGGAGAATTCGGAGAAGATGGTCAAATTCAAGGAATGTTGGAAAGTTTGGCAATTCCGTATACAGGAAGCGGGATTAGAGCCTGCTCTATTGGAATGGATAAAGCCTTCCAAAAAAAGATCATGTCCCTTGGTGGTTTTCCAACACCAGAAGTAATGGTCATTCATCGAGAAGAATGGTTAAATGATTGTGATGTCAAAGCGTTATATAAAGAAGCCGTTGAAAGAATTCAATATCCTTTAGTCATTCGACCAGCCAATCAAGGATCCTCTATTGGTGTATCTATAATTGGTGATGAAAAAGGACTTCAAGGATTTATTGAAAAAATAGATGCTGCTTTTTTTATTGATACCATTTATGCAAAAGATTGGCAAGTAAAAACTAAAGAAGAAAAAGTTGAGTTTATTCGGGAAATCACAGATATCCGGAGTGGATTAGGTTTCCCAATGTCAGATCATTTAGGCAATGATTATTATCATCCTGAATCTTTATTATCTGGATTAGATTCTATTTTATCTACAGAAGAAAGTATAAAATTACACGCTCATTTATTAGAACAAAAAGTAATTTTAGAAGGCTTTATCAAAGGTCGTGAATTTTCTTGTATAGTTATTCGACAAGAAGATGGGACAATAACCGCTTTACCTCCTACTGAAATTATTAAAGGAGGAGAAGTATTTGATTATCGATCTAAATATTTACCTGGATTATCCAGAAAGGTGACACCCATCGGTTTACCCGATTTAGATATAGAAAGAATTAGAACCGAATGTGAACGTTTATTCCAATATTTGGAATTTAATGTTTACGCAAGAATTGATGGATTTATCAATGAGGAAGGAACTATCTTTTTAAATGATCCGAATACCACTTCGGGTATGTTACCTTCTTCTTTCTTTTTTCATCAAGCGGCAGAAATTGGATTAAATCCAAGTCAATTTTTGACTTATTTGATACGAGCTTCATTGCAAGAAAGAATTCAAAATGCTTTAACACAAACCCAACATTCTGATTTATTAAATAAATTGGATGGAAAAATAAATGGATTAAAAACAGGTAAAAAACAACAAAAGAAAATCGCCATTATTATGGGAGGTTATTCTTTTGAACGACACATCAGTGTAGAAAGTGGTCGTAATATTTTTGAAAAATTAGCGAGTTCTAATACTTATGATCCTATTCCTGTTTTCTTATTAGGAGATGCCACTCATTTTGAGTTATATCAAATTCCCATCAATTTAATGTTGAAGGATAATGCAGATGATATCCGAGATAAAATTTTACAATTCAAGCGACATCCTATTGTTGAAAAAATAAAAAAGGAATGCAGTCGACTTACGGATAAATATGCTTCTTCAGATATGGTTTTTGAACCTAAAGCCTTATCCGTAAATGAATTATCTGAATTGGTAGACGGTGTATTCATTGCACTACATGGAAGACCAGGTGAAGATGGTACTATTCAAAAAGAATTAGAAAAAGTAGGTTTACCTTATAATGGTTCTGGTCCTGATTCTTCTGGAATTACCATTAATAAATTTGAAACTTTACAATTGCTCAAAAAGCATGGATTTAGTGTTGCAAAACAATATTTAAGTCCTCGTTCTTCCTTCGAAAATGATGCGAATAAAGAATTAGATAAAATTGAAGCATCTTTCCAGTATCCATTTATTGCTAAACCTGTTGATGATGGTTGTAGTTCTGCTGTAAAAATGATTAAGAACAGAACTCAAATGAATGCCTTTTTTGAAACGATCTATCGAACTGAAGAAGATTTGCCCGAAGAAGCTAGAAAAATACTTCAATTGGGCTTTAAAGAAGAATTCCCGATTAAAGATGTCGTTTTAATTGAAGAGTTAATCTCTAGGAATGGAGCAACCCATTTCTTGGAAGTCACTGGAGGTATGTTGACACATTCCAAAGAAAATGGAAGAGAATATGAAATTTTTGAACCTTCAGAAGCATTAGCTGGAGGAGAGATATTATCTTTGGAAGAGAAATTCCTTGCAGGAGAAGGTCAGAACATTACTCCTGCTCGTTTTTCTAAAGACAAAGATGAATACCAAAGAATTGCCACCCAAGTAAAAAACACTTTATTAGAAGCTGCTAAAATCCTTAATGTCAAAGGATATTGTAGAATTGATGCTTTTGTTCGGATTTTTGATGATAGAAAAGTAGAGACTTTGATTATTGAAATTAATTCACTACCTGGTATGACACCAGCAACTTGTATCTTTCATCAATGTGGCATAAATGGGTATAAACCTTTTGAATTTATTGACAAAATATTAGAATTCAGTTTCAATGAGCGAAACCAATAATACTAAACCGAATATTTTTAAGCGATTATTTATTTTTGGAAGTACACCTAGTGTTTTCATGAATTGTTTAGGAATGTTTTTACTAAGCGGAATCTTATTATGGCTTTCATTTAGTTTATTAAAATGTATGTCGAATCATGGGCAAACTTATGAAGTACCTGATTTTACAGATCAGCATGTAGAAGATGTTCTAAATGATGGAAAAAATACTCGATTCGAAATCGTAATTAATGACACGACTTACGTTCATGAAAAAGATTTAGGCATTGTTTTACATCAAGATCCTAAACCTTTAGCTCGAGCAAAAGAAGGACGTTTAATCTATTTAACGATTAATTCTCACATCAAACCGAAGCGTGAAATACCAAAATTATATGGTACCAATTTCAAACATGCAATACAAGTATTAGAAAGTTTAAAATTTGAGCATGAAATTGTAAAACGCGTTGTCGATTCTAAAGTACCTGGAGCAATTATGAAAGTAATGGTCAATGGTAAAATTGTTGATGATGAAGATGGTTTTAATAAAGAAAATGCCATGGCAAATGTGGGTGATAAAGTAGAATTAGTGATCTCAGAAGAATTTGATGCTGGACCAACTCAAATACCAGATTTAATGTGCCTGACTTATGCTGAAGCTAAATTTAAAATTCGCTCAGGTCATAATTTAATGCTGGGTAATATTACCGTTGATGGTTCTGTTCAAGATTCTGCTGCTGCATATGTAGTGGCTCAATTCCCACATTATATGCCGGGTCAATTTATGAAAACAGGAGATCAAATTGATTTAAGATTATCGCAAAGAAAACCATCCAATTGTGATCCTGAAGGAAGAATTAAACCTAAAGCAGGTGATTATCCTAAACATAAACCTGATCCTGATGGGAGATGGTAATGCTAAAAAAAGCCGAAATTAATTTAAATTGATTTCGGTTTTTTATTTTTATTATAGATAATGAATTTAAGAATTGAAGCTTTAATTTATCTTTCTATTCATTTTTGTCTTGAAACAAAACCGAATCAAAAAATTCATACCGACACCTATGGGTATTGTCTTCACTAAAATGAATAAGGTCGGTAAAAATTTTAAAGCTGGTCTTATCCATTTTAATGAAAGAGGATTTTTAAAACCGTTAAAGACAAAATACTGTTTGAGCTCTTTTTCGCTATTTTACAAATGATATATTTTCAAATTAATTCTATAATTAAAAAAATAGCAAAATATGATAGCGAGTTTATTTTGTCTAGGTTTTTAAGATCATCTGGAATGTTAAAAAATGGATACAACCTAGACCTTTTTGTTACTTTTTATGGCAATGATAAAAAGTAA
>JAHDFV010000306.1 GCA_020627985.1 Saprospiraceae bacterium | reverse complement strand
TTTGAATGTTTCCTGTATGGAATAAAGCAGTTGCTCTTTTTTCTTTTGCAAAAACATAATTAGGATATAAGGCTAAAGCAGCATTGAATTCATCTAAAGCTTTATGATAATTTTCATGCCTCAAATAATAAAATCCTAAGTTGGCATGAGCATTATGAGCTCTTGGGTTATTTGAGATTACATCATTCCAAAAAGTGACATCATTCTCCCATACATCCACTCGATTAAAACTGACTAAAGAAAGGAATAAACCAAAACTTGCAGCAGGAATTAACATGAATTTTCCCCATTTCTTTATTCCAATATTTGTCAGCATACCTAAAATAAAATAAATACCTATAAAGGGTAAATAAGAGTATCGTTCAGAAAGTATAGCACTCCCTGCTGGTATGATTTGTAGCATTAAAGCTATTGTAATCAAATAGAACATAAATCCAAAACCAATAAAAGATTGCTTTTTATTATAATAAAATACAATTCCCAATAAAATTAAAACAGCTAAAGGAGCTAAAGTAAAACTTAAAGATAAAGGATCTCCGTAAGGCGGATAATGATGATAACCCGTTAATTGAAAAGGGAAAAATAACTTGTATAGATAATGTATTAAATTATGCGAAGCAAAAATAATCCGTTCAGAAAAAGTGTAATAATCTATTTTATGTAAAGCATTGTATGCTGTTTGTGCTTGTATCGTTAAATACGAAATTAAAAAAGATAAACCGAAAAAAGGGAGTTTATCAATAATCATCCATTTGTCTTTTTTTCTTTTTAAAAACCAATCAAAAAGAAACAATAAAATAGGAAAAGTAACTCCTGTTGGTTTTGATAAAAGACTACAGGAAATAAAAAATATAGCACTGAAATAAAAAGTAAGTCTTTTGTCCTTTAAATACCATAAATAGGAAATACTGCTCAATAATAAAAAGAATAAAAATAAGACATCTTTTCGCTCAGAAATCCAAGCAACGGATTCAATATGCATAGGATGTACTGAAAATAAAAAACCAGCAATAGTACCTACAATAATATTCTTATGACTTAATAAATAAGTAAAATATAATACAAGTAAAGAATTGAAAAAATGAAATAAAATATTAGTCGCATGAAATCCTTTTGGGTCTAAACCAAAAATATGATAATCCAAACATAAAGACAATAAAGTCAATGGATGATAATTAGCTCCTGTATTTGAAGTAAAAAAATCTCTAAGGTGATTAAATGGGTTTAATTTAATTAGATCATTAAAAATGACATAAGCGTCATCGTCCCAAGTGGTAATAAAATCAAAATGCAGAACCTTCGTATAAACGAATAAGTTACCAAAAAGAATTAGCGCTATTGGTCCTGCCAGCATTTTTAAGTGCTTCATGGCAATCATTTAATAGAGGAAACAATTCCTGTTAAGTTATAAGTCTAATAGAATAGAAGAATGCATTAGACGATTTCATTCTTCCATTCTTAATTACTTTTTATAGATGAATATTTTAAAAAAATAGTTGCATCAATTTTCGCAAATTTATTAAAATTTTATTCAAAATAAAAAGTCCAAAAACTTAAATTATTTAAGTTTTTGGACTTCAAAAAAATATAAATTAAAAAATATATAAATTAATTCTGCCGTAATTCTTCTAAAGGAATCGTATCTCTAAAATGATCTCCATTTAATAATAAACTATCAATGGGCCCTGTCTCTTGAATCTGGAATAAATGATCACCTGATATCTTTTCAGGGACCCCTTGAACACTATGTTGATTAGAAGAATTCGATTTTCTATTAGAAGGGGATATATTATAGAAAGCATCATCTACATAATAATATAGATCATCTAATTCTTCATCAGTTAAATCAGGGAAAGAAGTCATATCTGTTTCTTTCCAATCGTCATTTAATTGTGTAGCAATTTGATCGCCTTGATTAATTAATTCTAAACTATTTCTTGTAAAAGAATACAACCAATCTTTTTGTCTTTTTTCTTTAATTCCTCCTAAGGCTGGAGCTTTAATACTAGACACCATATCGTCTTCATGGCAAGAGGAACAATTGTCTGCAAACAACTTTTCACCTTTGCTAATTTTTAGTTTTTTAATCTGTTGATACATTTCTAATATCCGATTAAACTCATTGTGCTTTAATTCTGAAATTTCATATTCATAATCTTCTAAAACAGGAGTTCCATTAAATTCGGTTATAGATAAATTTGTAAAAGATCTTTTCTTTTTATTATTATTAATATCAACTACCCAAATTACTTCTCTTGGAGCTATGTTTTGATTGTAAAATTCATTCTTGAAATATTGTTGCAATTCATAAATAACTCTTTTTTGTTCTTCTTCAGAATTCACCCAAAAAGAAAAAATGGATCTCTTTTGTATCCGAGCAGCAGTTTTAGCTCGATTAAAGGAAGGGAATAAAATAAATTGGTTGGTATTCGAATTTACATCTTGTACATCCCATTTTCCAGTTTCACTGCCCAATATATTTTTACCCTTAAAGATATTTACAGACCACAATAATAAAATGGTCGTAAACATTAATCCAATAAATAGTAAAGATGAATTAAACCCTTTGTTATTTTGAGGGATTTCATTTTCAATATCCTTCCATACAGATCGAATAGGTTTTTCTTCAAAACCCTCGACTTGTTGCTGTATGAAATTTTCAAATTCGTCTCTATCTTTCATCACTAAATTTTTAAATCATTTCATTTTGCCTTAGAATTTTTTGCATCGCTTTTTTAGCTCTAGAATATTGAGACCTAGATCCCCCCTCAGTGATACCTAGTTTTTCTGCGATTTCGCGATGCGAAAAACCTTCAACAGCAAACATATTAAATACCGTTCGATAGCCTAAGGGAAGCAATTGAATCAAACTCATAATATCATTAGCATTAGAATCATTATTCACAACATCATTTCCTTTAAGTAATCGTTCTAAATCAGCATCTTCTTGGAATGAAATTTTCTTATTTTTAGAAATATATCGAATGGCAGCATTTGCCATCACTCGATCCATCCACTTCATTAAACTGCCTTCACCTCGATAAGTATGTAAGCCTCTATATACTCTAATAAAACCTTCTTGCAAAATATCCATAGCCTCAGAACGATCCTTAGCATATCGTAAGCAAATACCATACATTCTCGCCTCGTACTTTTGGTACAATTCAGTTTGGTACTTTCTTTTTCCCTTAAGACAGCCTTGAATTAATTCTTCGTCTTTGATCTTCATGCTTTATCAGCTGATTCCCTATTAAGATACCGTGAGTTTCAAGAATGTTGCATCAATATCATTTTTGTATTAGAATCAAGGCTTTTTATTAGCATAGATTGATTCTAAATAGAATATAACTCTGCCAAAGACCATGAACAATATTGAGTAAATATTGATTAATTAATACATTTGTTCTTATTACGTGTATTTGAGCAAATTTTACATTTGCCAACCAACGAAAAATCGAAATTTTATGAACTGGTTTGTTCGATTCCTTACTTCTTCCATTGGACGAAAACTCGTTATGAGTTTAACAGGATTATTCCTGATTTTGTTCTTAGTGGTACACCTAGGTGGAAATTTACAATTATTAAACAATGATGAAGGTCGATCATTTAATCTTTATGCAAAGATGATGACGACTAATCCCATTATTAAAATTACCTCTTGGGGTCTTTACTTTTTATTCTGTTACATGCTGTTCAGGGTTTATTAATCTGGGCAGGAAATAGAAAAGCTACAGGTACAAAGTATGCAGTTAAAAAGAAAAGTCCTGGTACAAGTTGGGCTTCTAGTAATATGGCATTATTGGGTACGATCGTTTTAATATTCCTAGGGATTCATATGGGAGACTTTTGGTTTGCTATGAAATTCCAATCTTGGCCAGATGCTGAAGCTGGAAGGCAGTTATTAGAATATACTCTAGATGATGGAACCAAAACAGAAGTCAAAAATTTATACGGTAAAGTAAATTGGTCATTTAGCCAATGGTGGATTGTTGCTATATACCTTATCTCTATGTTAGGTTTAGCTTTTCACTTATGGCATGGATTTGCTTCTGCTTTTCAATCATTAGGATTAAACCACAAAAAATATACTCCTTTCATTGATAAGATTGGTAAAGTATATTCTGTTGTTGTCCCTTTCTTATTTGCATTAATTCCGATAATGTACTTTTTAGGAATGAGATTTCCAGATTGGTTAGAATTCCATTTCATATAATTTAGTTAGAATCCAATTCGTATGAGTGATAAATTAAAATCAAATGTCCCTGAAGGCGATTTAGCTGAAAAGTGGGTAAATTATAGAGGAACCATGCCTTTAGTGGCTCCTGGAAATAAGCGTAGAATAGAAATCATCGTAGTCGGAACAGGATTAGCAGGAGCTTCTGCTGCTGCGACTTTAGGTGAATTAGGATATAATGTGAAGTGTTTTACCTTCCATGATTCTCCAAGAAGAGCCCATTCTGTAGCGGCTCAAGGAGGTATCAATGCAGCAAAGAATTATCAAAATGATGGTGATTCTGTGTATCGTTTATTTTATGATACCATCAAAGGAGGTGATTACCGT
>JAHDFV010000305.1 GCA_020627985.1 Saprospiraceae bacterium | reverse complement strand
TCAGCAAATTAAAGATGTATTACAACAAATGGTGCGTTCCAATAAGTGGAATGAAATGCTGAATCGGGTTAAAATTCAAGATGTTTGGACGAAAACGATGGGGAATACAGTAAATAAATATACTCGTCATGTAACGCTAAGAAAAAATAGTTTAGTCGTTCTTATTGATTCTGCACCTTTAAAACAAGAACTAGCTTATTCAAAAGCAAAAATAATGAAAATCATTAATGAAGAATTAGGGGAAACCTTGATTAAAGAAGTGATTATTCATTAATATTTGATACTTCATTTTATATAAATTTTTCTTTCCACCAATAAAAAATTGTAAATTTAGACTTACAATATTGAATTTTATTTTTTTCGGTTTATATCGAAATACGCTCTTAATATTTTCCTATGATTCAATTTATTTTAAACAATCAAAAAGTATTAGTAGACCCTAAAAAATCTGGAATGGCTTTTTTAGATTTTCTTCGAAAAGATAAAAAATTGAAGGGAATGAAATTAGTGTGTAAAGAAGGAGAATGTGGAGCTTGTACCGTTTTAGTGGGTGAATTGAAAGAAGATCAAGTAATATATCAATCAATGACTGCATGCATTATGCCACTAGCTAATGCACATCGTAAACATATTGTAACTATTGAAGGAATTAATATGGATGGACTGAATAAAGTCCAAGAAGAAATGGTTCTTCAAAATGGTACACAGTGTGGTTTCTGTACGCCTGGCTTTGTGGTAAGTATGACAGGAGCTTTACTTACAGGAGAAGTGGTTTCTCAAGAAAATATGATTAAAAATATGGATGGCAATATTTGTCGTTGTACAGGCTATCATTCTATCATGAGGGCTTCAGAAAATATTGTTACAGATATTGGAGGGAAAGCAAAAAGTATAAATACCTTAATTAAAAAAAGATATTTACCTGAATATTTTAAAACCATTAAAAAACAATTAAAAAGTATTGCTACTGAAAGAGATAGTTCTGGAATATTAAAAAGAAAAGAAGGAATAAGATTAGGAGGTGGAACAGATTTATATGTTCAAAAACCAAATGAATTATATGAAGCTGAACCAAATCATATGTATGATAAATCATCCTTGAATCAAATTAAAATAGTAGGCAAAGAATTCCGTTTTGGTGCATCTGTAACTATGGGTGATTTATATCGTTCTAAAGAATTTAATCAATCAGTTCCAGGTCAAGAAGAATTTTTTAAATTATTATCTTCTACTCAAATTAGAAATATGGCAACCATAGGAGGTAATTTAATGAATGCCTCACCCATTGGCGATTTTACAATTTTCCTACTAGGACTGGATGCAAAAATTATCTTGGCAAATGGAGCTAAAAAAAGAAAAATCTTTTTAAAAGACTTCTATTTGGATTATAAAAAAATGGACTTCAAGAAAGGAGAATATTTAAAAGAAATCCATTTTACCATTCCTCAAAAAGAAAATAACTTCTTTAGTTTCGAAAAAGTATCGCTTCGAAAATATTTAGATATCGCAGGAGTAAATTCTGCTTGTCAAATTACCTTAGATGATCAAAATAAAATTAAAGAAGCTCATATTTCTGCTGGAGGAGTTGGACCTATTCCTTGGTACCTTAAAAAGACTAGGAAGTTTTTAATCGGTAAACCCTTTAATAAAACAACTATTGATAAAACACTAGATGTCATTAATAAAGAAATAACTCCAATTAGTGATGCTAGAGGTACTGCGGATTATAAACGTCTTTTATTAAGACAATTATTCTTAGCCCATTGTTTGAAAATAGATGAGAACATTTATGATCTAACCACTTTAATTAGAAGTTAGATCAGCTTTCTATTTTTGAACATTAATATTTAATTGTCATGACTAATAATAAAAATACCAAATCAACTTTGAAAAAAGATATAAATTTAGATGCTCCTTTTCATGTATCTGGACGTACGAAATATGTTGATGATTTACCCGAATTAGAAGGCACCTGTTTTGCCAAAGCTTATTATTCAAGATGTGCACATGGAGAAATTAAAAAAATCAATTTTTCTAAAGCTGAGAAATTAAATGGTGTTGTAAAAATATTAAGTCACAAAGATGTACCTGGAGAAAATCAAATTGGTGGTATTGTTAGAGATGAACCTTTATTAGCAGATAAAGAAGTTCATTTTTATGGTCAACCCATTTTATTAATCATTGCTGAAAGTGAAACCATTGCTGAAAAAGCAATGAAATTAATAGAAGTTGATTATAAAGAAAAAGAAATTATAGTTGATCCTAGAGAAGCATATAAAAAAGGATCAGTTTTAAGCAGCTCACGAACATTTAAATTAGGGAATCCAACATCTAAATTTAAAAAGTGTGCTTACGTTTTTGAAGGAGAAGCAGATTCAGGAGGACAAGAACATTTATATTTAGAAACTCAAGGGGCCTATGCTATTCCAAAAGATCAAGGTGGTTTATTAATTCACAGTTCAACACAAGGACCTACTGCTGTTCAAAAAGTAACAGCGAATGTTCTAGGTCTGAATATGAGTCAAGTTGAAATTAATGTAAATCGCATTGGAGGAGGATTTGGTGGAAAAGAAGATCAAGCTTCTCATTGGGCAGCTTTAGCTGGATTTGGAGCTTTTATAACCAAAAGACCTGTCAAATTAATTTTAAGTCGCCATGAAGATTTGCAGATGACAGGAAAACGCCATCCTTATCGAAGTGATTATAAAATTGGCTTAGATAAAGATTTAAAAATTATCGCTTATACGGCTTCATTTTATCAAAATGGAGGAGCAGCAGCAGATTTATCTCCAGCAGTTTTAGAACGGACTTTATTCCACGCATCGAACAGTTATTTTATTCCCAATATTGAAGTAACAGCACATCCTTGTAAAACTAATCTACCTCCGAATACCGCTTTTAGAGGCTTTGGTGGACCTCAAGGGAAATTTGTTATAGAAGCAGCAATTCATAGAGCTGCCAATGAATTGAATATCCCTGCTCATAATATACAAAAAGCCAATTTATTCAAAAATGGAGATGAATTTTCATTTGGTCAAAAAGTAGAGAACTGCGAAGCAACTAAATGTTGGAATGATTTATCCAAACGATACGAATTAAAGCGTTTGGAAAAAGAAATTGAACATTTTAATAAAGAAAATAAATACTTTAAAAAAGGGATTGCTTTACAACCAATTTGCTTTGGGATTTCCTTCACCAATACACCCATGAATAATGCAAGAGCTTTAGTACATGTTTACAATGATGGATCAGTAGGTGTAAGTACTGGCGCTGTTGAAATGGGGCAGGGCGTAAATACGAAAATGGTACAAGTTGCTGCTCAAGCGTTTGGTTTGACACTTGATAAGATTCGATTAGAAGATACCAATACAACAAGGGTAGCAAATACTTCCCCAACAGCAGCGAGTGCCACAGCTGATTTGAATGGTAAAGCACTTCAAGATGCATGTCAACAAATAAAAGATCGCATTCTACCCTTAGCGGGAGAATTATTAAAAGAAAAGAACCTAAAGAATATATCTTTTGTTGATGGAAAAGTAAAAGCAAAACGAAAAAATATAGATTGGGTTGATTTGGTACAAACGGCTTTGTTGAGAAGAATCAATATGAGTGCGAAAGGACATTATTCAACGCCTAGAATAAATTTTGATAAAAAGAAAGAAAAAGGGCATCCATTTGCATACCATGTATATGGTAATTCTATCTTTGTGGTCACTTTAGATTGCATCAGAGGAACCTATGAATTTGAGGCGGTAAAAATTGTTCACGATTTTGGAGCTAGTATGAATAAAGCTGTTGATTTGGGACAAATCGAAGGCGGATTAGTACAAGGGATGGGATGGATGACGCTTGAAGATGTAGTTTATAATAAAAAAGGTTTGTTAAAGTCTAACACTTTGGCTACTTATAAGGTGCCAGATGTTTACTTTGTGCCAAAAGAAATAGAGGTTCATTTTTTAAAAACCAATACTGATAATTTAGCAATACTAAAGTCTAAAGCCGTAGGAGAACCACCTTTAATGTACGGTTTAGGTGCATATTTCTCAATTATCAATGCTATTTTGGCTTTTAATCCGAATGCTTCTATAAGTTATGATGCTCCAATTACAACGGAAAAAATCCTCATGACTTTATATTCATAAACGTAAAAGAATACTGAATTAATACCTTTAATGACTTAATGCAATGCGTTGCATTATAATACACTAAACACAATGAGATTAGGGATTTATGCTAGTGTACAAGGCCCCATGCTTGAAACTGCAGCAGAATATCGTTATATAAGAAAAATTGGAGCTGATGCTGTTGGTATGAGTACAGTTCCAGAAGTAATTGCTGCAAATCATATGGGAATGAAATGTGTTGCAATTTCAGTATTAACAGATGAATGTGACCCTGATAACTTAAAACCTATAAATATTCCAGAAATCATTGAAGTAGCAGGCAAAGCTGAAAAAAAGCTTACTAAATTGCTAGTGAATTTGATTAATGACTATTAGTCTCAATTAACAGAACATTCATCACAAACACCAATAATTAAATAGTTGGCCTCTTGTTTTACATAACCATTGGGTAATTGAACATCTATTAAGGTAATTTCATCAATGCATGAAGTGGTTTCA
>JAHDFV010000304.1 GCA_020627985.1 Saprospiraceae bacterium | reverse complement strand
CCGAATTTTAGTTATTAAAATTCGGGATGTTTTTTATACGTTTCTCTTACAATTCGTTTTATGATTGAGTCCTGTTTAATTGAATGATTTGAAATGATTTTAATGGAACCCAATTCCCTTTTTTTCTTCTTCTAGAAAGTTTTTTTCTTTCATCCCAAAAACTTCTGACAAAGTCATTTCAGTTTCTACAGGATGATGTCCTAATTGGTTTAATAATTTTTTAGTTTTATCTTCTGATAGAGCTTTAAATTCATAATTAGCAATCATTCTTCCTTTACGAAATAGAGCTTTATCAATATTATTAATTTTAGAATTAAAGGTACATAGCACTTTAATATTCAAATAATCAGAAAATAGACCATCTGTTAATTGAAGAATGGTAGAAACAACAGATGATTCCGACGATTCTCTAGACATAATAATTTTTTCAGCATCTTCAATTATTAAAATACTGTCTTTATTTTTTAATAAAAATGAAATGAATTCTGGTTTTAATAATTCTTGAACAAATTCATTTTGAACAAAAATGAATCTTTTGCTAGCAAAATTTGAAATGAGATTCTTAATATAAGATGTTTTTCCTGTACCTGGCTGACCATGTAAGAGAATTAGTCCTGATTTATTATCTTCTATTGCCTTTAAAATAATATCATTAATTTCTAAAAAATCATCATTATATAACGTATGGATATCTATTTGTTTAAAATTATGAGTACTTACTTTTTCAGTAAAAAAGGAACGGTCATTTCTTGATAAAACTCTAAAAATTGGAGTTTTAGGTTTTCCATATTTTACTCTCAATTTATGATTCGTTTCTACTATCCATTTTTCAATTTCTTTATTTTGAATATCATACAAAAATTCCATATACAACTCATTTCCTTCTAAAGAGATCCAAATAGCTAATTTATCTGTACTACTTTTATATAAATATTCATGAGGATAATCTTCTGTAATATGGCTATTATTATGATCTTTTGTATTCCAAGAAGTTAGGACAGGATGCAATGAGAAAGAATCGAAATCAATATTATTGAGAACTTCTAACATATTTTCCTTTGAATCTTTAAGAGGTACTTTCAACTCTAAATTAGAAGGTAGTATATCAAATTGGATGATGAAAAATAAAGTTCTATTAAAATCGCCGTACGAATCGTAAGCTTGTACAAATTTAGACATATTACTTTTTTTGATTTTTTTCAGAACAACATTTTATTCAAATTAATTCCTTAAAAATCAAATATCTAATAATAACTTCAATACATCCATTTCTTGAACAAGCTCTAGAGGGTTAAAATGAATATTTTCGTCTTGGTGGGAGAATTCTTTTTCTTGAATTTGCCCTTTTCGAGCTAATTGCAACATTTGTTCCCGTTCTCTATCTGGAAAACGAGAAAATGTTCTTCTAAGAATAGGAAGAATATCTCTAAAAGTTTCAAAAGGAATTTTTTCTACCCATGTATCAATCACATTCCACAAAGAAGGATCGTGAATTAAAATAAGACCGCTACCGTGTAAAAATCCGGCAATCCAGTATGCAGCATCTAGTTGATTATTTCCTTTAGATAAAGCTTGATTTAAATATAAATTAGAAGTTTCTTGAGAAATATATTTTCTATCATACAAAATTCTTGTAGCTGCTCCCTGAATCATTCCATTCATATTATCTTGATGAATTACTTTTTCTAAACACAGCAACCAATCTTTTGTATAAATGGAATTATCCAGTAAGGAAATTTGATAATCTGTTTGAGAAATTAAATTAAAAATTTCATTAGCAGCTTCTTCATTTAATGAAACACAAGCACCAGGTAAAGCAATACAAACTCTAGGAATAATTTGATCCAATTGTTTTTGTAAAACAGATAAATCTGCTTTACGAGTATTGGCATATTTAATAACTTCAACTAATTTTGGGATAGCTTCCATGAGATGAAAAACATCTTCTGTTATTGCTGCGGTATTTTGAAAAACAAGCAATAATTTATCCATCACATGAGGTAAATCTGCTTTGATAGATTGACTGACTAATTGGGTAATTTTAGGTAATTCTGTAGTTTCTTTTGCTTGGTGCAAAATTATATTTGTACTTGCATTTTCAATAGTATTGCCCCACATTCCTGCTTCTATAATATTGATAGCAAAATCAGGACGCCATCTCAACTTCCATTGTTCTTTAAAATCTCCTTGAGTTCTTCCAATATATCTTCTTTTGGTTTCTTTAATTTTTCCCCAATGAATTCCTAATAAATTCATTCTATGTAATAAATGACTTGCTTTCAACTGAATACCTAAACGTAAATCTAATTCTCTTTCTTCTGGTTCTAGAGAATTTTTATACTTAGACATTCTAGTAGATTTGATTTGTTTTTCTAAGTCTTGCTGTAAAGGAATTACAGGAATTTCACTAGGAACTTTTCCCATTATATCTCCAATGATGAGTTTCTTTTCTACGAGTTCCATCATACTATCATAACCATTACAAAAAATGGTGAGAGCTGCTTCATATAACTCATTCATACCTGGAACGGAAAGACCTCTTAAAGCACTTAAAGTTTCTGCCAATCGGACAGCTTCAATTACATGAGCTGAGGAAGCATCTAAATCTTCATCTCTAAATAAACGAGCTACTTTAGTCATCCAACGAATAGCAACATCTTTTCTATTAGAAAATAACATTTTATACCATGCTGGAGAAACTACCCCTGCTCCATAACCACTACTTACAGCTAAGCGATCATAAGTCCAAGGTACCCAAGTCGCTTTAGTATTTGTTTTTTTAATTCCTCTTAATAATTTATTATCACTAGCTGCGGAAATGGTTTTCATATCTTTTAATACAGGAGAATGCCACGCCCCACAAACCACTGCTATTTTTTGATATGTCTTTTGAGCATTACGGATTATTTTTCGCATGTGAGCTTCCCTCAATAAAGTACGAGGTGTTTCTTGATTGCCTAATTCTGTTCTTAATGTTTCCATTAATTCCATCACTGCATCAAATGTTTCAATATGACCTTCTCCTTGTTCAAAAGTAATTTCCCACCATCGTTCGCTATCTTCATAACCTGCCAAACGAGCAGCATAGCCCAAAGGATCTTGAATGACTTGTTTTTCTTCTTTTTGAGGTTCTTGCTCTTTAATTTTAGTTTGTTGTTCTTCTTGCTCTTCTCTATCCAAAGTAAAATGAATACTTTGAGGTAAATCCATAAACAAAACTTCCACTTTATTTTTTAAACCATATTTAATCGCCTGCCATTCTGGAGAAAAAGTAGCAAAAGGAAAATAAGCTGCTTGTTTTAATTCTTTAGGATTATAAATTAATATAGAGACAGGTGGTTTTAATTTTTCATTAGCTACATGATGAATGATATTTTGAGCATCTAGAGGACCTTCTATAATAATACAATCTGGTTGCATAGCCGCTAAAGCTTTTTTAAGCGATTTTGCTGAACCTGGTCCATGATGTCGTATGCCGAAAACTTTAAGCAAATGAATATTTTTTTAGGATGAAATTTTTATTATAAAAATAATGATTGAATCATTGGATTACAAAGATTCTAAATATTGATTAACATTTGAATGAATTCGTTCCAAGATATTAGAATTGTCGTGTTTTTCAAAAGATTTACCTGTTAATATTTCATATAATTCAATATATCTTTCTGATACTTTTTCTACAAAATCATCGGGCATATAAGGCATTTGTTGTCCTTCTTTTCCTTGAAATCCATTATCCATGAGCCATTCACGGACAAATTCTTTTGATAATTGTTTTTGAGGTAATTGCTGTGCTTGTTTTTCTTCATACCCTTCAGCATAAAAATACCTTGAACTATCTGGAGTATGAATTTCATCAATTAAAACAACTTCTCCATTTAATAATCCAAATTCATATTTAGTATCTACTAAAATTAATCCTTGTTGGGCTGCCATTTGTGTTCCTCTCTCAAAAATTTTATAGGTATATTCTTCCATTTTATGATAAATATCATGAGGAACAATCCCTTGTTTTAAAATTTCTTCTTTAGATATATCTTCATCATGCCCTTCTTCTGCTTTAGTAGCAGGAGTAATAATCGGTTTTGGGAATTTATCATGTTCTTTCATTCCTTCAGGCAAGGTAATTCCGCATAATTCCCTTTTACCTGATTTATAAGTTCTCCAAGCATGTCCTGTTAAATATCCTCGAATCACCATTTCTACTCTAATAGGTTCGCAAGCTTTACCTACAGAGACATTCGGATCTGGGACATTGACTATCCAATTAGGGCAAATATCTTCTGTATTTTGAATGAACCAAGAAGCAATTTGATTGAGGACTTGTCCTTTGTAAGGAATCGGTCTTGGAAGAATATGATCAAAAGCAGATATTCTATCTGAAGCAATCATAATTAAGGTATCTCCAAGAGTATAAACATCTCTTACTTTTCCTTTGTAATAATTCGTTTGTCCTTTAAAATGAAATTCCGTTTTGGAAATACTTTGATTCTCTATAGACATGATATATTTTTTAAAGCACAAAAATACTAATATCTTAAATCAGACAATAATGATTTATTAATAAATATTAATCTTATAAGAATTAATTCACAATACATCTATTTTGTATATTTGCGTTAT
>JAHDFV010000303.1 GCA_020627985.1 Saprospiraceae bacterium | reverse complement strand
TTACCAAATATTGATAGTAATCCAAATACTATAAATATTCTTAATCCAGGTCGTCCTGGAGAAATTAATTATTTTGGATTAGATCCCTTTGCTTTTTCTGATTGGATTAAAACAAATACCAATATAGAATTTAAATCTAATGCTTTAGATTCAGAACAATCTTTCGATGTTCTTATTTATCCTAATCCCACTACGCAGAATTATAGATGGAATATACAATGTAATTTTGAAGGGAATTTAGAATTTACTTTATTTGATGCAAGCGGTAAAAATTTGATGAATAAAAAAATAAATAATATTGATTTTATTTCTACTCAAAATTTATTACCGGGAGCTTATATGTATCGAATTAAAGGAGAAAATAAAATGAAGAATGGAATATTAATTATAAAATAAAATCTATTAAGCAAAAGTTTCCCTTGATGTAATTTTAGTTACTATATTGTAAAGTAAATAACCAATAATAAATCCCAAAATTCCGCCACATATTACATCAAAAGGGTAGTGGACGCCTACATAAACTTGAGCAAAACTTATACTGCCAGCCCAAGCTAAAAATAATCCTAAACTTCTTTTAAAGAGAGGTAATAATATGAATCCTAAAAAGGTACCAATCGCAAAATGATTGGTAGCATGAGAAGAAGTAAAACTATATCCACCACCACATGGTATCATTAAGTGTAAACCTTTTTGATCTTCTAAGAGATGGCAAGGACGAGGACGTTCAAAACTAGGTTTAATTATCTTACTGCTTAAGGTATCTGATACTCCAATTGTTGCAAGGGAAAATAAAATATAAAGAATAGCTTTTTTATACGAAAATTTATAAAATAGTAGAATAGCAATAAGAATATATAATGGAATCCAATTTCTTTTTTCTCTTAAAAAAGGCATAATGATATCAAAGAAATCATTTTTTAATTCAGTATTAATAAATTGAAAAAATGTAAAATCTATTTGATATAAGAATTCGAGCATTTATCTTTTTTGAGAAATTAAAATCATACGATTCGAAGTAGCTACATCAAAAGGTGTTAAATCATAATCTCCATAAATATGTAAAATATCCATGCCGTGTTTTCTGAACATTCGAGTCATTTCATAAATTCTAAATCCTCTTACACTTTCTTGAAAATGAAATTCCTTTCCTTGATCCGTAAATTGAATGTTTTTAATAATATTTCCTTTTTCTACTTTACGGCGAATATTAAAAGTAATGTCCTGAACCTTTTTCGTCTCTTTATGAATTAAATTATTTTCAGCTTTCACAGCATTAATAAAATCCATGACAAAAATACCATTTGATTTTAATCCATTGCTAATAGCATCTAAGGTTAAATTATGATCAATTTCTTTAGAAAAATATCCAAAGCTAGTAAAGAAATTAAAAATAAAATCATAATAGTTGGAACGGAATTTCCTTCGCATATCATGTACATAAAAATGTAAATGATCATGAGAAGATTTAGAGGCATGAGCGATGCTTTGTTCGGATAAATCTAAACCCGTAACATCATATCCTTTTTCTGCTAGATAGATAGAATGCCTTCCTTTACCACAAGCTAAATCCATCATAATAGATTTATCTTCAGGATTAAATTGACGAATTAAATTATCGATAAAAAATCGAGCTTCATTGTCATTTCTATGTTGATATAAAATATGGTAATATTCAGAATCAAACCAATTGGCAAACCATTCCATACTAATAATTTATTTTAAAGCGCTAATAAAAATTTCATTGTATCCACTCCATCAGCATAATCAAATAAAGAAGGTGATTGTGCTTGACCAAAGGGTACCGTTGTTTTATTTTCTAATTTAGAATTAGAAACAATGCATTGTATTTCATTTTCCTTTTCAGAAAGATTTTTTTGTATTTCTTCCACCGTTTCGTATTCTTCATAATGTACAACTGAAATTGGAGAAGAATTTGATTCACTTTTAGTAAAAATAATAGAACCACTATTCCAATAATCTTGCTTATTTAAAATTAAAATAGTGGTTTGATAATCATAATTATTTTTATACTTATCGTGGAGAATAACATTATTATAATCATGCAAGGCTTCTAAAGCAGGATTAAAATCATATCCTTTAGGAACATATAATTTAGAAACATTTCTGCAACCTAAGCCATAATATAAAGTAATATCCTTTCCAAGCGCATTTAATTCTTCTTTCGTTTCGTTTCCAGAAAGTACAGCAATTGAACTTCTATTTCTTCGTATAATATTTTTTAAATGCCCAAAGTAAGATTCAAAATATCGCGAAGAATTATTACTCCCCGTAGCAATCATAGCATCTAAATCATCAACAGGAATGTTATCTGGAAAAGAAAAATAATTTTTAATTTGAGGAAACTCTTCTTCCATTTTTTGAATAAAAAAAGGAAGAACAAAAGAATCTCTTTCAGATAATTTTACTACAGATTTATGTCCTGAAATAAATATACACATTAAATCATGGAACCAAACCAATGGAATATTTGCAGCAGGAATTAATCCAATATTTTTAATTGAATTATTTTCTGAAATAGAATAAGTCTTTACCCATGCTAATAATTTCTTTTCTGTCAAAAATTCAGCACAAATAGCATCGATAGAAGCATATTGATTTTCTATGGTAAACCATTTGTTTTTATGATAGGTTCTATGGATGTACGCATGTAAACGTTCATCTTTTTCTCTTAAATAATCTCCTAAATATAATAAGGCCCCAATTCGTTCTGCTAAAGTCATTAGAATTTAAAATTATAAGTTATACTCGGTAAAATAGGAAATAGAGATACTTGTTTTGCTTGCACTCCAGTGAAATTCCCAGCATCATCTTCTACGGTATCAATAAATACAAAAAATGGATTTCTTCTATCGTAAGTATTGTAAGTACTAAAGGTTAAATCAGATTCTCCCCACTTTGGGAAAAAGCGCCAAACAAAACCTAAATCTAAACGATGGTAAGGAGCCAACCTAAAACTATTTCGATCAGTATAAACGGGTGTCAAATTTACACCACTCAAACTTCCTCCTTCTTCAGATAAGGGAAATTGTCCTTCAGCTCCACCAATATCCGCAAATAGAAATCTTCCTGTAGGTAGTGTGGTTAAATTACCAGAACTATAAACCCACGTACCCGTTAAACTAAATTTCTTATTTAATTCATAAATTAAAACAACACTTAAATCATGTCTACGATCATATGTCGGATTGAATTTTTCATTGTTTTTAATATCAGGGAATTTACGCCATGACCAAGCTAATGTATATCCAACCCAACCTCTAACTTTTCCAGATTGTTTTTCTAAATAAATTTCATTCCCATAACTCCAACCTTTTCCGAAAACGAATTCTTCATCTAGATTATCATTGACAAATAATTGAGCACCATCTTTAAAATCAATTAAATCTCGTCCCCATTTATAATAAGCTTCATCAGATAAAATAAAATCTTGTTCTTTTATTTTAAAAGTGTAGGCTAAACCACCTGCAACTTGTTGTGAGCGTTGTGGTTTAATATTTTTATTAGAAGGATACCAAACATCTGTAGGCAATGAGGCAGAAGAATTAGAAACTAAATGAATAAATTGATTCATATAAGCATAACTTGCTTTTACAGATAAATCATCTCTAATACTATACTTTGCAGAAAAACGCGGTTCAATGCCCCAATAAAATTTATCATTATTAAATGAGGATAATCGAACACCATAATTAATTTTTAAATCTTCATTGACTTCAAAATCATCAGCTACATAAGCAGCGATAGCTGTTGCATCAAAATCTTGACCTGCTTTAAAAGAAAAAGTATCTTCATCATCTTCAAAAGAAAGACGTCCTACTTCAAAAGTATGGTATGTAAAATTAGCTCCAAATTTAATATTGTGTTTATTATCAGGAGACCAGAAGTAATCAATTTTTCCAGTATAATCTCTAATACCAGAACCCAATTCAAAAGTGGCAAAATTGGTTAAACGATTAGACACATTATAATTATAATCTGAAAATGTCAATGTCGCATTAGAAAATAATTTCGAATTATAAATATGATTCCATCGAGCAGTAGCAGTTATGTTTCCCCATTTAAAAATAAAATCAAAATCATCATCTTCAAATTTAAATGCATCTCTACCATAATAAGCACTCACGAAAATTTTATCTTTATCCGTTATAGAATAATTTATTTTACCATTTAAATCATGGAAATAATAATCAGGAATAGGCGTATAATTTTCTTTATCTTTATTAGAACGATTAATCATACTCGTAATTAAATCAACATAGGTTCTTCTACCTGAAATAATAAAAGATCCTTTTTCTTTTACGATGGGCCCTTCTAAAGTTAATCTGGAAGCAATAATACCTAAACCACCAGAGCCAGAGAATTTCTTTTTATTTCCTTCTCTTAATTTTACATCAACTACTGATGATAAACGACCGCCATATTGAGCTGGAAAACCACCTTTGTATAATTCAACATTTTTGACAGCATCAGAATTAAATGTACTAAAGAAACCAAATAAATGTTGCGGATTATATACAGTTGCTTCATCCAAAATAAATAAATTTTGATCTGTTGTTCCTCCTCTTACATTTAAGCCAGAAGTTCCTTCGCCACCTGTTGTGATACCAGGTTTTAATTGAAGTGTTTTAATAATAT
>JAHDFV010000016.1 GCA_020627985.1 Saprospiraceae bacterium | reverse complement strand
AATAATTGGATAGAATATATCAGGCAAAGCAATGATATTGTTAAGGGATCAACAATTGATACATTGAATTTATATCTTTATACTTTGAATGGAGCGATATAAATTCGAATCACAGTAATACATAAAATGAAAGATCTTCTTTTTTATATACTTTTTGTAATACTTCTTGTTTTCATCTCTTGTAAAAAGGAAAAGATAAACTATGCATCTACAAATGAAATATTAGCAAAAAGCCATGTAAAAAGAATGTTAGTTTATGAATCTAATGAAGAGGAAGTAGACACTATTCATGATAATTTAACTGAAATTATTGAGTTTGATACACTAGGGAACAAAACGAGGTATTTAATTCTAAATTCCTATGAAATGGATACTTCTGTTTGGGATTATTTTTATAAAGATGGCATCCTTATAAAAGAAATAGGACACCATGGATTATACCCTACTGAAGTTATACATGAATATGATAAAAATGGTTTGAAAGTTCATTCAAAGTCTAAAGGAAAGGATTTGAAGGATATTCACTATACCTATAATAAAAAGCTTCAATTAATAACTGAAGTGGGTTGTGATGGATTTAAAGATGAAGAAAGCGACTCAATCTTTTGGAAAACAATTGATAGTACAACCTATCATTATAAAGATAATTTATTGACCAGTCAGCAATATTATTATGAAGGAAAATTGTTTAGTGATATGCATTTTGAAACACATAATGAATCTGGACAATGCACAAAAAAAATAGATTATAAAGGAGGGAAACCTGAATATTCTATTGAGAACTTTTATGATAAAAAAGGTTTGTTGAAAAAGAAAATATTAGTTGACTTTTACGACGACAAAAAAACCTATAGTAAAATGATTTATGAATTTTATGATTTATAAATGTAGGATGAAATGAATATGAAAAAATTATTGATTGTATTAAGTTTAATAGCATTTGCTCTTTCTATGAATGCTCAAGGCTTTGCCTTTGGGGTTAAAGGGGGCTTAACTATGGGTTTTCAGAAATGGAATGGATATGAACGTTCTGTTTTACCTCGTTACAATGGGTCTATATATTTAGAAACGGTACCTGCTGAAAAAAGATTTTCTCTTTTCGGAGAACTCGGATATCATATAAAGGGGAGTCGAGTAAAATCTTTTTTTAGAGAGATTAATACCAATCAAATATCTAGAAGAAATATTGATACTGAGTTTAGAAATGTTTCTTTAGTATTTGGAGGGAAAAGTGCATACCCGATCAGTGTGAATAATACCAAATTGTATTATATGTTTGGTATTCGAGGAGATTATAATGTTTTATATGATGGTGATTTCAATTTACCTTTTAATGATGAAGATGTCAATAAATTCACGTATGGATTTTCTGTGGGAGGTGGAGTTGAAATTCCTTTTTCTAGATTGATAGGTATGACAGTTGAAGCTCAATTAAGTCCAGATGTTAGGGCGCAAGTTTACTACCCTGCAGGTAAATATAATTATACAACAAGTACGGGGAATTTAATTCCTGTAGGAGAAACTAGGGTGATTAATATGGCTTTTGAAATAACAGTTGGCTTCCGTTTTTTAAGAGTGGTCGAGTATATTGAAGAATAATTAAAAGAAAAGAGTTTACGACCATTCTTTATGGGATTTTTGGCTTGGCTAAATAGTGAAAAAACAAGAAAGAATGCAAAAGAGATTTTGCGACCTTTTTATCGTCTTCTAAAAAATAGAAGAGCCAATTTTGTCATGAAGGTAATTTTGGTTTTAGGGGTAATTGTTACTATTTATTATCAAATTTTTGCAAAGGAAAATATCAATGAACTTTACCAAGAGTTTTTAAATAATTTCAGTAAAGAAAATGCTAGTTGGATTTTAATAGCAGCTTTATTAATGCCCATTAATTGGATCTTAGAAACTTTAAAATGGCAAGTATTAATTAGACGGGTTGAAAAGGTCCCTTTTTACAAAGCTTTTAAAGGTGTCTTTTTAGGTGTTTCTCTTTCCGTATTTACACCCAATAGAGTTGGAGAATATGGAGGAAGAATTTTAGTAGTAAAACCAGAAAATAATTGGAAAACTATTGTAGCAACATTAGTCAGTAGTTTTAGTCAACAGATTGCTTTATTTACTTTAGGAATACTAGGTTTAATTTCATTTATACATTTCTTTTTAAAAACCGAATATATACTCACCTTAGGTATTGGTTTTATTGGGCTTGTACTGATTCTGTTTATGTTGATATGTTATTATAACGTAAAATTTGCAATACCTCTTTTTAATAAATTACCTTATTTAAAGCGCTTTACTAAGCATATGGAAGTGCTAGACGAATATACATTTCAAGAGCTATCAGAATCGCTTTTTTATGCCATTTTAAGATACATTGTATATTCTTTGCAATATTACCTTATTCTTCGATTTTTTGGAATACAAGTACCTTTTTTAATGGGAGTTTCTGGCATTGCGACTATTTTTCTTTTACAAACAAGTATACCGCTTCCAGCCATAGCAGATTTATTTGTAAGAAGTGAGGTTGCCCTATTTGTTTGGGGACATTTTACGAATAATGAGATAAGTATTTTAGCCTCTACTTTTGGGCTTTGGGTGCTGAATATTATTATCCCTGCCGCATTAGGAATGTTATTTATTTTTAGTGTAAATATTTCGAAATCTATTGGAGTAAAAAATGAAGAAGGAGAAATTAAAGAATAATTTTTAAATCACTTCAATTGCTTAAAACTTTCTTTTCGCACCATTGTGCAAGATTTACAGTTTCATATAATTTCTTCTCATTCGGACGATTTTTTAATTCTATTAATTGCTCTAATAATTGCATGGATTGAACTTTGATTTTGTTCAAATGAGGAGCGTCAATTACATTTTTTAAATAAATAAATAATGCTTTTTCGGATTCATATAATTTTCGATTTTGCTTTATATATCTCCTTGTACTCTTAATTAATTCTGTTCCTTTTTTAAAGTTCTTTTGCTCAAAATTAGAAATGAGATGTATAAGACGGGCACTTTGTAATAAACGTTGTAAAATGTCTGTTTTATGAAATTTCATGAGTGGTTGTATCCAAGCTAAAACTTCTGCATAGTTTCCTGAAAGGAAATGAAAATAGGCTGCTTGGTACATTAACTGAAAACGATGTGGTAATGATATAAAATTTTTATGATGTTCTAATCCTTCTTTTATGTCATTCAATTTTTGAAGTCCTGTTTCTAATTGGTTAAATTGAAGAAGACCATTCATCTCTTGAATATGGCTAATGCTAAAAATCTTAGCTTCAAGATTTTTAGATTTTTTAAAATTCGACAATTGATTCATGTTTCGAATCTGTTGAACACCATATTCGAATAAGTTTTGTTTTCCTTGGCTTAATGCATAGGTCAAAAATGAATTATATACTAAAAGATATTGATTTGAAAAACGATGAAAATATTTAGGCTGTTGTTCAATAATCTCTAAATATTTCATTTGATGATCAAAACTATTTTCCTTTTCATTAATAGCAGAATAGAGAATAGCTTTTGATTGAAAATAATAGAGTTGACTCTCTAATGTAATTGCTTTGGAAATATCAATTAACTGAGGATTTGTTAATTGTAATCTAATTGCATTTTGAAATTCTATAGTTTTAAGTTTTTTAGTATTTAAGGACAGGAAGAAACTTTTTTGATATAAATGCCAATATTCGTGAATATTAGAAATATAAGTTTGATTCAACTTTCCTTCCTCGTAAAGAAGATGGATCTCTTTTTCTTTTGCTGAGGAATTTAATGTCGTTTTTTGTAAATCTATTAAATGTTGCACTATAGTGAAAAGCCCTAAATCCTTCGCTTTATTCTTTAATTTTTTGATCATTTTTAATGCTTGATCAGGCAATTCTTTATCCAGTAAAGTTTGTGCAATTGATAATCCTTCTAGGATCGTAAACTCTTCTTCCTTCTTTCTAAATTGAACCAAAGAGTTTAAAATATAATCGTATAAATATTTCTTATTAACAGCTAGATTTTTTACAAACTTTTCTGAAGCAAAAGTATTTTTCAATTCGTTTTCATTGTATACTTCTTGAGAAGAAACAGCATCAAGTAATTTTAAAAAAGAGGTATTTTGATTTAACGCCATACGGCGAATGTATCTTTTCTCAGCAGAAGACAAGGTTTGTATCAAATCATGTAAATCAGATGAAGGCGTTTTCATTGTACTTGGTAAAACTTTTTTTCGGAAATTAAAATATTGCAATTCAGTTTGTTATGAATTTTAATGCAAAAATTAAACCAAATTTTAAGTATACCAGATAGAACGGAGATGATTAATGAGGTAGAACTATTTTGACTTTTTGAATTCTTCTAGCTGTTGAAGAGATAATTTCAAAAGTATAATTGTTGAACGTGATTGTTTTTCCTTTAGAAGGAATAAAGCCAACCATTTCTAAAATAAGTCCTGCGATAGAATCAGACTCACCTCTGACTTCCTCAAAAAGAGACATGTCAATTTCTATCAATTTAGAAATATCGTTCAAGAGTGTTTTGCCTTCAAAAATATAAGTGTAGGCATTTATTTTTTGATAATCAATTTCTCGTTGTGAATCAAATTCATCTCTAATTTCACCAATGACTTCTTCCATCACATCTTCAAGTGTTACAATACCTGAACTGCCACCATACTCATCAACTACGATGCCCATATGTTGACGTCTTTCTTGAAACTCATTGAGGAGATCATTGATTTTTTTAGATTCAGGAACATACATTAAATTGGTACGAATGAGTTCCTGCCATTCGAATCCATTGGTTTCACTGATGTGTCCTAACAAATCTTTTACGTGGAGGATTCCTGTGATGTTATCAAAATCTTCATCAAAAACAGGAACTCTTGAATATCCCCATTCTTTGACTTGTTTCATCACATCTTTGAAATCATTTTCGAAATCTATTGATTTTACATCTACCCGTGAGCGCATGATTTGCTTCACGGTAATGTTATTAAATTTGACGATACTTCTTAAAATATCAACTTCTCGATCAGATTCTTTTTCTTTACTGACCGTTAATTCAATAGCACGATCAATTTCTTGAGCGGATAATTTATTTCCAGTTCTTTTGTGAAGTCTCTTCTCAAGAAATGTAGAGCTCTTTACCAAAATACTACTTAATGGATAAAAGATTTTTCTTAAAACCAACAATGGTTTAGACATTAATTTAGATAGTTTCAAGCTATTAAATTTTGCATATACTTTAGGTGAGACTTCTCCAAAGAGGACTAAGAAAAATGTAACAGCAACCACCGTGATAGTAAACAAAGTTCCTTTACGGACTATTTCTGGAGTAGATTCAAAACCCATCGGGTTTAATATGGCATTAAAAAAACGATCAATTGAATTGACAAAAATGGAATCTATAGATATTAAATATTCTAAAGGAGCTAATGCTATTTCAGAAAAAATAATGATCGCAATATTGATGAAATTATTAGCAATTAAAATCGTGGCTAATAAATATGCAGGTTGTTTCATGAGTTCAACAACCCGTTTTGAAGAAGGTGAATCACCATTTTCCTTTTTAAGGTCATCAATATCATTATGCGTTAATGAAAAATAAGCAACCTCTGATCCAGAAATTAATGCAGAACAACATAAAAGGATAAGGATTAAAAATACAGATATTATGAATTCTCCAGGTAAAGCTACCAAGAGGAAATATTCTGAAAACAAAGAATGATATATAAAACTAAAACCTTCCGGGTCAGGATCCAATTTTAATTGTGTTTAATGAATTAATGTGGAAAATGGACTCATTTTTCTTTAACTAAGCAATTTTATGCTTTGTATTCATGTAATATAAAAAGACTCAAAGAGATATGATACTCTTTGAGTCTAATTTTTTTAAAATGATATCAAATCATTCTAATTAAAACGGTAAATCATCATTATCTTCTGATTTAGGTGCGCTAGATTCAGTAGCTGGAGTAAATCCTCCATTTGCAGGTTCGCGTCTTTCTAAAGAACGGTAAGTGTTGGCAACAACTTCAGTTGTATAACGATCATTGTTGTCTTTGTCTGTCCATTTTCGAGTTGTTAATTTACCTTCGATATAGACTTTACCTCCTTTCTTTAAATCTCGCTCGGCTCTTTCGGCTAAGTTTCTCCAAAGAACTACATTGTGCCATTCGGTTAATGTTTGCCATTCTCCGCTTTTGTCTTTGTAGCTTTCATTGGTGGCAACAGTTAATTTAGCAACTGTTGTTCCATTTTCCAATTTTCTAACTTCAGGATCTTTTCCTAAATTTCCGATTAAGATTACTTTGTTTATCATAATTAAGTTTGTTACTGTTCTCAGAAAAATTTCTGAGACTTACGTGATTAAAATATATTGATGAATAAAAGATAAATAAATTTATCCTTCTTTTGATAAATACGAATCTATTATTTTGGGAAACGCATATTTGCGTATCTCCTTTTTATTAACACACAACCAACCTTTGTTAGTTCCCTTGAAATTATCGTTTACTTTTATCTCATGAAAGCGAGCGATAATTGTTCTATGTGATAGTTCCTGTCTATAAGACGCAGAATGTTTAGAAATTCCATAAAATTGATCAGAAAAAATTTCAATTAATTCTTTTTCTTTCGATAATTCTTTCCATTCTTTTTCTGTAACTGTCTCAATTACAGGGAATTCGTAGAGGTTTTTCCAAATATCTTTTTTTGATCTTTTTTTCAAAAAAACTTCATTCTCTTTCTGAATGACTAAGTAATTGAAGTATCTTTTCTTCTTTTTGATCTTCTTTTTCTTGATAGGAAGATCATTTACTATCCCTTTTTTGAAAGCAATACATTTTGTTTGTAAGGGGCAAAGATCGCAAATTACTCCTTTCGGTTTACATACAGTTGCGCCAAAATCCATGATCGCTTGATTATATGTACCTGGATCTTTTTTAAATAAAAGCTTTTGAGCAAGTTGCTGAATTAATTTTTTTCCTTCAGTAGAATCTGTAGGCGTATCTATTCCAAAAAAACGACATAAAACCCGATAGACATTTCCATCAACTACTGCATAGGGTAAACCATAAGCAAAAGAAGAAATTGCAGCAGCTGTGTATGTACCGACACCTTTTAGTGTAATAATTTCTTCGTAGGTTTTAGGAAACTGACCCTCTAATTCTTGATCAATGAACTTAGCAGCAATCTGTAAATTTCTTGCTCTAGAATAATAACCAAGCCCTTCCCAATTTTTCATTAACTCATCTTCTGGGGCATTAGCTAAATCTTTAACGGTAGGATAATTCTTCTTAAATTTAATAAAGTATTTTAATCCTTGTTCAACCCGTGTTTGTTGAAGGATGATTTCAGAAAGCCAAATGAAGTAAGGATTCTTTTCTCCTTTCCAAGGCGTGGGTCTATCTTTAGGATTATACCATTCTAAGAGAGAAGTTGTAAAATACTTTTGATTCTTAAAAGGCATATCCTACTTCAATAAAGTATCTAAGAAACCTTCTAATTCACCTAGTTTATCTTCTGCTTCCTTGATAGAAGCTTGTTTTTGTAATTTATGATAATCTACTGCAATGGTTAATAAAGTCATGGACAAACAATCTTGCTTATCTTTTCCAGTATAAGAAATTTGAAAATTATTGACCTTTTCATTTAAACCCTTAACAATCCTACGAACGGAATCCTCATCAGAGTTTTTAATCTTAAGAGGATAGGGTCTACCTGCAAGCGTAATGGTTATGTTTTTATATTCGTCTGACATGCTAGATCGTTTTTAAGAATTTTCAAGCCATTCAATACAGCTATCGACCTCTTTAATAGATTGATCAATTTTTTTACGTAATAATTTTATACTCTGTGGGTCATTGCTTTGTTTCTTACTTAAGGAATGTTCAGTTAATTCTAATTTTTCCTCAAGGTCAGCAATCATTAAAATAGCATTTTCCAGTCGTTGGTGAAGATTTTTATTCTCATGAATCAATTTTACATTTCGTTCTTGTAATTGTTCCATTTTTACGGCAAGTTGTCTTGCTTTTAAATCTACCTTTTCAATTTTCTCGTTTAAATTCATAGTATGACTAATGGGTATTATTTACGAATGATTGCTCCAAGCTTTGTTTCAAATGTTTGTATCATCTGATTCATTACTTTTTCAATTTCTTTATCTTTTAACGTTTTAGATTTGTCTTCAAAGATCATAGAAATGGCATAGGATTTTTTCCCTTCTCCTAATTTACTTTCATCTGAGAAAACATCAAAAAGATTAATAGACTTTAATAATTTTTTACCTGTTTTTTTAGCAATTGCTTCTACAGCATTAAATTTGATTTGAGTATCAACTACTAATGCTAAATCTCTTCTACTTGTAGGAAATTTATTCAATTCAGTAAAATCAATTTTATGATTCTTTAATGAACGTAAAATCATATCCCAATTAAAGTCAGCAAAAAATACAGGATTTTTAATATCCAATGCCTTAGATAAACTTCCTTTCACTCGGCCAAACTCAACTAGAGGACTAGGTCCTCTATGGTATTTAGTCCCTAAAGCAAAAACTTCATTCTCACTATTAGATTCTTGGTATCCATTAATTCCTAATCTTTTAAGTACATTATTTACAAATGCTTTTAGAGTGTAAAAAGAAACATATTCTTTATCTGAATTTAACCAACTTTCAGGATGTCTTTGTCCTGTAACAAATAAGGTTAAATGTTCTTGTTCTTTATACTTTTCGCCATCCTTTAAATACGTCTTACCAAATTCAAATAGTTTTAAATCGGAAGATCTTCTATTTTGATTTCTTTGAATGGCTTCTAATCCTGAAAATAACATGCTTGGACGCATAATATCTAAATGCATGTTAGATGTATTATTGATGTAGATCAAAAGGTTCTCATCAATAGGTAAAATCTCTTTAAAGTATTTAGATTCTGTAATCGAAACAGCCATCATTTCATTATAGCCATTACTGGCTAAATAATCACCTGCAATATTTCTAATTTTGAAAGGATCGGGTTGTAATCCATACGTTAATGCAGCTTTCACTTGAGTTGGAATAGCGACTTTGTTTAAACCATATATACGTAGAATCTCTTCAATAATATCTGCTTCTCGAGTAACATCAACTTTATTAGTAGGAACAGAAACGGTAAAATCATCACCATCTTCATGAGTGATTTCCATTTCCATAGCCCTTAATATATTTCTAATTTCCTCTTTAGATAATGAATCACCAATCAAACGAGAAACATGGCTGAATTTGACATCAACTTTTTTATTCTCAATTTTATTAGGATAAATATCTATAATGTCTGAAGAGATAGTACCACCTGCTAATTCTTGTATTAATAAGGCTGCTCTTTTTAAAGCGAAGACACAAATGTTTGGATCAGATCCTTTTTCATAACATTTTGCTGCATCCGTTTTAAGTAAATGCCTATTACTAGTTCTTCTGATAGAAATTGCATTAAAGTGAGCAGATTCAAGGAAAATATTTTTAGTTGTTTCTTTTACACCAGAATGTACTCCCCCAAAAACTCCCGCAATACATAAACCGTTTGATTCACCATCGCAAATCATTAAATCTTCTTTGTTTAATTTTCGATCAACTTCATCTAAAGTTTTGAAGCTAGATTGATCTGCAAGATTTTTTACAATGATTTTATTTCCTTTGATTTGATCAGCATCAAAGGCATGTAAAGGTTGACCCAATTCATGTAAAATGAAATTTGTGATATCAACTACATTATTTTTCAAAGCTATACCCAAAGATCTTAATCGTTTCTTTAACCATTCAGGAGATTCTCCAATAGTTACACCTTCTATAGTTACTCCAGAATATCTAGGACAAGCCCCTGTGTTTTCTACAACCACTTCAAATGGCAAATTCTGATTATTTACTTTGAAAGAATCAACTGATGGGACTTTTACAAAACCACTATGATTGTAATTAATTTTTAATGCAGCAGCTAAATCTTTTGCTACACCTAATTGAGAAGTGGCATCAGAACGATTAGGTGTTAAACCAATCTCGAAAATAGTATCTTTTTCTACGTTGAAGAATTCACTAGCAGGCGTTCCAATTTTAACTTCATTGGGCAAAACCATAATTCCATCATGAGAAGTACCAATACCAATTTCATCTTCTGCACAGATCATTCCCTCAGAAACTTCACCTCTAATTTTTCCTTTTTTTATTTTAAATGAATCCCCTTCATTTGGATATAATTCTGTACCAATCGTTGCTACAACCACTTTTTGTCCCTGAGCTACATTGGGGGCACCACATACAATGCTCAGTTCTTCTTCTCTTCCAATATTAACTTTTGTGATGGACAAACGATCAGCGCCAGGATGGCGATCTTTAAAGGTCACTTCACCTATAACCAGACCTTTTAATCCACCTTTAATGCTTTCTGTTTGCTCTTCTCCTTCTACTTCTAAGCCAATATCTGTCAATATTTCGCTTACTTTTTCCCAAGAAAGATTAACATCTAAATAATCTTTTAACCAATTGTAGGATACTTTCATTTTTTCTTATTCAGGTCTATATGACTTACTGTTGTAGTAATAAGCACAAATCCAATAAAATTCGTTCATTCAGGTTGCAAATTTAATGAATTTGAACAGGATAAACTAGTATTAAGTTGACTACTAGCATATTTAAAATTTTAGAGGAATGACATTTGTTGTAAAAGCATTTTATCTTTGCTGCATATCATAAAAATAAATTTTGTCAATAGATATGGATCAATACAAAGAATTTAAAGTAACCATTGAAAATCATATAGCGCATGTCGCTTTTAATAGACCTTCAAAAGCGAATTCATTAAATCTGAATGCATGGGAAGAAATGAAAGCTATTTTTGAAGCTGTACATAAAAATGTAGACGCAAGAGTAATCGTTTTATCGGGAGAGGGTAATAATTTTTGTGCAGGTATCGACTTAAATTTATTAATGTCTGTAAATCAATTTAGCGCTAAATGTGAAGCTAGAAAAAGAGAACAGTTACGAGAATTCATTTTTAAATTACAAGATTGTATTTCTTCCATAGAAAAATGTAGAAAACCAGTTTTAGCTGCTATACATAAAAGTTGTATAGGTGGTGGTGTAGATATTATTTCTGCTTGTGATATGAGATATTGTACAGAAGATGCATATTTCACTATTCAAGAAATAAATTTGGGTTTAGTTGCAGATATTGGAACGCTACAACGATTACCTAAAATTTTGAATCCTGGTATTATGGCAGAATTAGCTTATACAGGTAGAAAAGTATTTGGACCAGAAGCAAAAGAGATCGGATTAGTAAATCAAAAATATCCTAACAAAGAATCTATGATGGAGGATGTAATGTCAATTGCTAAAACGATTGCTTCGAAATCTCCAGTTTGTATAAGAGGAACAAAAGAGATCTTATTGTATACTCGAGATCATTCAGTAGAAGAATCCTTAAATTATATGACAGCTTGGAACGCTTCTATGCTATTATCCAATGATATTTTTGAAGCCATGGCAGCATATATGCAAAAAAGAGAACCAGTATTTCATGAAGAATAAGAAACATCACTAAATTAAAAATGCTTTCCAAATAGGAAAGCATTTTTAATTTATGGTTGAGTATTGTTATTATTTTTTGCTTGAAATTCTTCTAATGCTCGCATGAGTTTATTTAAATCAGGCAGTTTTCTGAGGACGGCTAATTGTTTATACGTTTCTCTTACTTCTTGACATGGAGATCCAAAATACGTTTTATCTCCTGCGATATTTTTAGAAACACCAGATTGTCCTAAGACAATTGCACCAGCACCAATCGTTATATTTTGAGCAACACCTACTTGACCATATAAACAACACCCATCTTCAATGATTGCTTTTCCACCAATACCTACTTGAGCAGCAAATAAACAATGTTTGCCAATAACGGCACCATGACCAATGTGTACTTGGCTATCAAATTTTGTTCCTTCACCTATTACAGTGTCGCCAGATACACCAATGTTTATTGTACAACAGGCACCGATCTCTACATTATCTTCAATAATAACTCGTCCACCTGAATGCCATTTTTGATGATGTGTTCCATACCTTTTATAGTAAAAAGCATCAGATCCGATAACAGAATTTGGATGGATATTAACATGCTCGCCAATAATGGTATTACTAACAATTGTTGTGTTAGCTTGTATGAGTGTATGAGCTCCAATTTTTACATTGTGGCCTACAACTACATTTGGTTCTAATATAACAGTTGGATGAATTTCAGCAGTATCACTTACGTGAGCAGTTAAAGGTACAAAAGGCCTTTGTTCTATTACAAGACTATTATATGCTTCAAAAGGTTCATCACAAATTAATAATGTCATGCCTTCTGGACAATGCATTCTTCTATTCATGATGACAAAAGTTGCAGCTGAATTAAGTGAAGCATCAAAGTACTTTTCTTTATCTACGAAGGTCATGTCACCTTCTTCAACCTTATGGATTTCATTCAATCCGTACACCATTCTGTTTGGATCTCCTATGATTTCCGCACCGATTTTTTCAGCGATTTCGCTTACTGCTATAGGTGTATGTAATTTCATGTATTAGTATTAATAGACTTTATTTAATGTAAGTCTTGCCTTAATCGAACGAATTAAAAATGTTAATATAACATTCTATGCTAAAGAATTTCTATGGCATAGAATGCGAAAATAGAAGAATTTTATCAAATAGCTGAATGTAAAGACTAAATATCTCTTTTATAGTCCTTAGTATGTAATATAAAAGGTACTTCATATTAGAAAATAGGGCAATTCTATTAAATTTCATTTAGTTTTAAAGAATAGAAATAATTTTATGATGAAGAAAAATAGAATTTCATTTATACAATACATTCAATATGAAAAAAGATATTCTTTACATACCGTAAAAGCATATCAAAAAGATTTGGAATCTTTTGCATTATTCATGGAAGAATTGTACGAAATTTCGAGAGTAGAAGAGGTTGAATTTTTTCATATGAGGTCTTGGGTTATTCAGTTAATGGAAGAAGGCTTAACTGCCAAATCTGTTTATAGAAAATTAGCAAGTTTAAAATCATTTTATAAATTTCTTCTGAGAAAAGGAGTCATTACAAAAAATCCAACTACTAAACTGATCGCTCCTAAAGTGAGTAAAAGATTACCTGAATATATTGAAGAAAAACAAGTTGAGAATTTATTAGAAGGTATAGAATACCCTGAAGGATATGTTGGTTATCGAGATAAAACCATTTTAGAATTGTTATATGCAACTGGAATGCGTCGAGCAGAATTGATTGGGCTTGAAGTAAGAGATATTGATTTTGTTGGAAAATCAATTACAGTGCTCGGCAAAAGGAATAAAGAAAGAATTATACCTTTATCAGATTTTACGATTAGTATATTGAAAGAATATTTAGAAGTAAGAGAAGTAGAGTTTCCCACTGCAGATTTGTTTTCTCTTTTCTTAACTCAAGCTGGAAAACCGCTTTATCCTAAGTTAGTATATAATGTAGTTAAGAAATATTTATCATTGGTCACAACCACAAATAAAAGAGGACCGCATACTTTGCGCCATACATTTGCTACACACTTATCCAATAGGGGGGCAGATCTCAATGCAATTAAAGAGTTATTAGGTCATGCAAACCTTTCAGCTACTCAAATTTATGTACACAACTCTATAGATAGACTTCGTAAAGTTTATGAGCAATCTCATCCTAAAGCAAAAGATAAAGATTAACTAAAATTATCAGCTAAAAGTGAATCTTTTTGAAGATTATATTGTTATATGTGTAGGAAAGATAATGTGATTAAAATTTATTCTCGTAAAATTATATTGGTTTAATGTTGACATTTATGATATAAAAATTTACATTTACTTTATCTAGTAAAATGAATACAAATCCTTAAATCCTGCCAAAGGAATGTATTCGAACCAAACCTTATTTGTTAATTTATTTAAACAACTTTAGTGTATGAAAATTAAAACACAAGCGGTAGGATTTAGTGCCGATAGTAAACTAATAGAATTCATAGATCAAAGACTCCCTAAACTAGATCAATTTTTTGACCGAATAATAAGTGCTGAAGTCGCTTTAAAACTTGAAAACTCAGGACAAGTAAAAGATAAAATAGCCGAAATTCGGATAAACGTACCAGGGAATACCTTAATCGTAAAAGAAACACAAAAAACATTTGAAGCAGCAGTAGATAATTCTATTGATTCACTAAAACGTCAACTAAAGAGACATAAAGAAAAAAATTCAGCTAGGAGATAGTTTTTATCTCGGCAGGATAAAAAGACACCCTTTGTTTGTACAAACAAAGGGTGTTTCTTGTTTAAAACATTCATTAGAATAATCTTATTTATAAGTAATTTTATTGTGATTCATAGAATAAACCCATCTTTACATCTAAATATAAATTATTCAAAACCCAAAACCTTTCTAAAGTAGAATTGTCCTATTGGTAATCAATTGTTAAACCATGAATTTGAAGCGTATCATTGCTACCATAATTACATTTTTAGTAGCCTTAATCATTTTTGGACTTTCGTATAATATTTATAAAAATATAAGTGAAGTCGTTGCTCCCATAGAAGAAGAAATAAAAGAGTCCAAAACATCAACATCAATAGAAAAGAGAGCAGATGATATAAAAACTGTAGAAGTTATTGAAGTACAGAATAAAAAGATGAATTCTGGCTTTTCGGTACAAGGAAGATTAAGAGCATATGATAAAACAGATCTTGTCGCTGAAATTCCAGGTATGATGCTGCCAATGTCAAAGAGATTCAAGATAGGAACTCGATATTTAAAAGATGAAGTGATCTTTGTTGTGGATGACGCAGAAGCAAGGTTGTCGATTAAAGGGCAAAAAGCACAAGTTCATACAGCCATTACTCAAATGATGCCAGACATGAAGATTGACATGCCGCAAAGTTACAACAATTGGAAAAATTACTTGGATCAATTTAGTGTTAATCAATCTATAAAAGCATTCCCAAAACCATTGTCAGATAGAGAAGAATACTATGTTTCTTCAAAAGGATTACATGCACAGTATTATAATATTAAAAGTGCCGAATTGCGATTAAGCAAATATCAAGTTACTGCCCCTTTTGATGGTATTATAACGAACACCTTAGTAGGGGAAAGTGGGTATTTAAGAGCAGGAGTTTCTTTAGGAACAATTATGAATACTTCTGAGTATGAATTGGAAGCTGCGGTACCTGTTACAGATTTAAAATATATTAAAAAAGGACGTTCAGTAAAAGTAGTATCAGATGATTCAGGAAAATCTTGGACGGGAACAGTAAACAGAATTGGCGATTTAATAGATGCTACAACTCAAACTGCGACAGTTTATATTTCTTTATGGGGCAAAGAATTAAGAGAAGGTCAATATTTAAGAGCCATTATTAATGCTAATTCTTCCAATAAAGTTGTAGAAATTCCCAAAGAATTATTGAAAAATAAAGACAAGGTTTTTATTATTAAAGATTCTTTGGCAACCATGGTTCCCATTCAAATTGTCAAATATCAAGGCTCAAATGCTTTTGTGAAAGGATTAGAAAATAAAACGCTTCTTGTAAAAGATAATTTAGATGTATCTATGCACGGAGTGAAAGTGAATGCTATTCAATAATCTATCAAAGAAAAACGATTATAATGAAAGGCATAATATCATATTTTATAAAATACCCAATTGCTGGAAACCTACTAATGTTTACATTATTGGTTGGTGGAATCTTTGGCGTATCAATGATGAAATCTACCTTCTTTCCAGAAACTCCAGATGATACGATTAGAATCCAAGCAGCCTATCCAGGGTCTTCTCCAGAAGAAATAGAAGAAGGGATTGTTCTTAAAATTGAAGAAAAACTAAAAGGACAAGAGGGAATAGAAAAAATTACTTCTTCATCTCAGGAAAATATAGGAACCGTTTCGATTAAAGTTTTGAAAGGGTTTGATGCGAATGATGTAATTCAAGATGTTAGGAATGCAGTTGATGCTATTAGTCCTTTTCCAGCAGGTATGGAGCCTGCAACGGTCTTTGTTGCAGAAAGTACGGACTTTGCTATTTCTTTTGGATTAAGTGCTAATGTCGATTTAAAAACATTAAAAAATGAAGCTCGTAAAATTGAGGACGATTTAAGGACTGAAGCAAAAGTTACTAATATTTCTTTGGGTGGTTTCCCCGCAGAAGAAATTGAAATTTCATTTAAAGAAGATGCTTTGCGAAAGTATCAAATGACATTTACAGAAGCAGCTTCAGCTGTTCGGAATTCAAATTTAATCACTACAGGAGGAACGATTAAAGGAGCGAAAGAAGAATTATTAATTCGAGCAGAAAATAAAAAATATACGGCAGAAGAATTAGAAGATATAGTAATTCGAAGTTCACCCAACGGAAGTATAATTCGATTAAATGAAGTTGCAGAAATAAAAGATAAATGGGCTGATAATCCAAATCGTGAATTTATAGATGGAGAGACAGCCATTATTATTAGTGTATTTCATACCAAGGCAGAAGATGTACTTACCATTTGTGAGGATGTAAAAGAATATTTTAAAAAATATAATGCTGATCCAGATAATAAATTTAGGGGAACATTACTCAGAGATAATTCGGTTTCATTAAATCAAAGAATAAGTTTATTAGTTAATAATGGTTTAGTAGGTTTTGTAATTGTTCTTATTTTATTAGCCATGTTTTTAAATTGGCGACTCGCTTTTTGGGTAGCGATAGCCATACCTATTTCGTTTGCAGGGATGTTTATTTTTGCACCGATTGTTGGTCAAACCATTAATATTATTTCTTTATTCGGTATGATATTAGTGATAGGTATTTTGGTAGATGATGGAATTGTAATTTCAGAAAACATTTATCAAATGTACGAGAAAGGGATGGAAAAGAATGAGGCAGCGATAAAAGGTACGATGAGTGTTTTACCTGCAGTGACCGCAGCAATAATTACGACCATCATTGCTTTTAGTTGCTTCTTCTTTTTAGATGGAAATGTAGGGAGCTTCTTTAAATCTATGGCAACCATTGTTATTTTATCATTAATATTTTCTTTAGTGGAGGGTGCTTTAATTTTGCCAGCCCATGTTGCACATTCCAAAGCTTTACAAAAAGGAACAAAAAAGAATATTGTCTCTAGAGCTTTAGATACTGCGTTATTTTTTGTTAGAGATAAAATTTATGCACCGATACTAAAATTAGTTACGTTAAATTTTGCAACAGCTTTATCAATGTTGATTATTTTAATTGCTTGTATTTATTTATCGATAGCTGCTTTTTCTGGAGGATATGTAAAAGGAACATTCTTTCCTCAAATCCCTTTTGATGCTGTAACAGCAACATTAAAAATGCCCGCAGGTACAGCTGAATCCATTACAACAAAACATTTAAGATCGATTGAAGATGCTGCGTGGGAAGTAAATAAAGAAGTATCTAAAGAATTATATAATAATGATTATGATTTAATTCAATCCATACAAAAAACGGTTGGACCAACAACTTATGAAGGTAAATTAACCATTAATCTTGTAGATGCCGAAAGGAGAGGGGATCAAATTTCAGAGAGAGAAATTGCACAAAGAATAAAAAAGATTGTAGGAGAAATTAAAAATGCAGAAACCTTTACCATGCAAAATGTTTCGGTATTTGGATTAGCAATTGATGTTTCTTTATTAGGTGAAAATAAAGAGGAATTAAATGCAGCAGTGGAAGAACTAAAAGCCGAAATTAAAAAAGATACTGATTTTAAAGATGTTGGAGATGATAATCAAGAAGGATTAAAAGAAGTAGATTTTCAATTAAATGAAAAAGCTAAATTTCTAGGATTAAATTTAAATGATGTAATTTCTCAAGTACGTCAAGGCTTTTTCGGAAATGAAGTTCAGCGTTTACAAAGAGGAAGAGATGAAGTAAAAGTTTGGGTGAGGTATGAAAATAATGATCGATCAAGTTTAACGAAATTAGAAAATATGCGCGTTCGTTTTCCTGATGGAAAAGAATATTTATTATCAGATATTGCTACTTTTAAAATTGAAAGAGGTATCGTAAATATTCGACATTTAAATGGAAAAAGAGTAACAAGAGTTACTTCAGATGTTGCGAATGATAAAGTAAGTGTTTCTGAAGCCAATGAAAAAGTAAATGGAATAATGCTGCCAAAGATATTAAAAAAATATCCAGGTATTTCTATTGATTATGGTGGTCAAAAAGAAGAGCAATTAAAAATGCAACGATCAGGAGCAAATGTGATGCCTATAATTTTATTTTTAATGTTTTTATGTATTGCAATTGTTTTTAGATCTGTCAGTCAATCTGCGATTGTATTTATGTTAATTCCTTTTTCTTTTATAGGTGTTGTAGGTGGGCATTATATAATGGATAAACCCATTAGTATTTTATCTGGTCTTGGAATTATAGCGTTAATCGGTATTTTGGTGAATGATGCTTTAGTTTATATTGCAAAATATAATGACTTAATTGAAGATGGGAAAACTCAACCAACAGCAACATACGAAGCCAGTATTAGCAGATTTAGACCCATTGTTTTAACATCAATTACTACAGTTGCAGGTTTATTACCATTATTATTTGAAAAAAGTACGCAAGCACAATTTTTAATTCCGATGGCTATTTCAGTTGCTTTTGGATTAATGGTCATTACTGTAATTATTTTACTATTATTACCTGCTTTATTAATTATCTTAAATAGAATTAAATGGGTGATTGCTTGGGGGATAACAGTTGCTTTTGGTGGAGAAGGATTAAGTTATAATGCAGTTGAACCGCATTATCAAGGAGAACGTCATTGGATTTTTGGACTGTTTTCTGCTTTGTTTGCGATTACGATATTGATAGCGATTTACAAAATGAAATTCGGTTAGAATTTTAAATGAATTACCATGAAAGAAATAATTTCTTTTTTAAATATTAAAAACATTCTATTTATTCCAATACTATTATTGGGGTATAATAGTATGGCTCAAAAAAAATCAATTAGTCTTTCAGAAGCTATTGAAATAGGTTTAGCCAATAATTTTCAAATTAAAATTGCTGAAAAACAAGTTGAAATAGCAAAGAATAATAATACTTGGAAAAATACAGGGAGATATCCAACATTAGATTTTAATTTAGGATTTAATAATAATTATTCTTGGTCAAATAATCCAGCCTCATTTAATCCAAGAGTGAGTAATGCTTCTTCAGGATTAACGCCAAGTATTGATGGAAGATGGACATTGTTTGATGGCTTTAAATATAAAATAAATAAAAATAGATTAGAAGAATTAGAATTTCAAACGCAAAGTCAAGTTGGTATTGCTATAGAAAATAACATTCGTTCAATTATGGTTGCTTATTATCAAGCAATGATCCAAAAAGAACAGATAACAACCCTTCAGAAAGTTTTAGAATTATCAAAAGATAGAATTAATTACCAACAAGTCAGACAAGAATATGGACAGGCAGGACGATTTGAAATTGTACAAAGTTCTGATTCGTATTTAAACGATTCTACTTCATTATTAATTCAATTTAATTCATACGAAACAAGTTTAGTGAATTTAAAATTGGCAATGGGGATAGATGATGAAAATCTGTTGTACGAACCGAAAGAGAAATTAAATTCAGATGTTCCTCGCTATGAATTTAATGATTTAGAAAAAAAATTATTTGCTAAAAATAAAAATTTAAAACAATTATATATTTCTCAGCAATTAAGTAAAATAAATACAGATTTAAATAAATCAAATAAATATCCTACAGTGACTTTAGGAGCAGGTGCCCAACTCGGTGGTTCTGGTTTTTGGCAGAGTGGGAATAATCCAATAACTCAAGAAAAAATTGGTGGAGATTTTAGCAGTAATTTTAATTACTATATGAACTTGTCCTTAAATTATAATATTTATGATGCAGGCGCAAGAAAGAGGAATCTGAAAAATGCAAAAATTGAAGAAGAAATAGCGCAATTAAATATTGATGATTTAAAACGAAATTTATCCAATCAATTAAAAATAACCTTACAGAATTATAATAATCAATTGAACTTATTAAGACTAACCAATAAATTAATTAAAAACGCGGAAGAAAATTTAGTAATTTCTGAAGCACGATATAAAGGAGGGCAAATTTCTTCTTTTGATTACCGGACAGTTCAGTTAGCTTATGTGAATGCTTCTCAATCAAGATTGAATGCGTTGTTTAATTTAAAAAATACTGAAATAGAATTGATCAGAATTACTGGAGGATTAGTACGATAATTTATTTGATGTTAAACGATTTAAAATGAAAAACCTAGGTTTCTTTTTTCTTTCTTTTTTTATTCTATTCTTGAGTTGTAATTCAGTAGAGAATAAAAAAAATCCAATAGATGATAAAAAGCCAACTCAAGAAATAATTCCAGCTATATCTGAAACGAAAAATCAAAGAGAAATATTAAAAGATACAACAGTTCAATATATTTTAAAATCATTGTTTAATAATTTTAATGAAAAAGAAAATTATTCATTAGTTGAAAAAAAAATGATTCCAGATAGTTTGTTGAGTCGATTTAATTTAACGGAAGACGAAAAGATTAAAGCAGTTTTTGAAAAAAATATAGAAATAGAAAATGGAAGAAACCTCTCCTATTTTAAAATAATCCCAACCGAAAATTTTGAATGTCGAATTTGTGCTCCTATTTTAGCTATAGCAGAATTAAATGAAAACAATGGAACTTGGACAATTAATAATCCTCGATATTTTGACATTGCTGGAACCTATGGCATTGCTCCTGATATAAAAAAAGTAAAACTAGGAAAAGAAATTTGGGGTTTAGAAGCAGGGTTAGCAGATTTACATATGGGGATTGTTTGGTCAGCCAATAATTATTATACGTTAGATGATTTAAAGAATGTTATTTTAATTACAACTCAAATTGATAATAGTGGCGCTTGTGATCCTGAAGGGAAAGACAAAGAAATAATTACTTGTTACGAAAACGAAACAACGATTAAATTTGTAGATATCAATCAACCTTTTTATAAAATAGAGACACATACCACAGGTACAAACTGGGATTACGAACAAGATGTTTTACTTACCTTAGATCAAAAGAAGAACTACATTTTCCAAAATGGTAAATATCGTTTAGAAGAATAAGAATTACTTACAATTACATTCTTCTTCGCATTCAATTAATGTTTCGAATGGATAATCTCCACAACCACCCCAAGTAAATTCTTTACAGTTTCCATCTACTGGATCGTAGTAATATTTTGGAAATGCAGCTAAACAATCACCAGGGTCTGGACTCATGCTACAAGCGGTATCTTGTACACAATTTTTATCTTTGCATGAAACTAAAGAAAGCACGATATAAATTCCAATACTAAGTTTTATTAAATTTTTCATCTACTATTTTTATAATTAAGACGTTTTTACACTAAAAATTAGTTGGGTAAACGTACATTTTTTTACTAAAAATGGATTTGACTTTTATAAGACGATAAAGAACTATTAGTATTGCTTATCTTTGTTGATACAATCAATTGAAACCCCAAAACCTTTTTTTAGTATTCACTTATATAGATATGACCAATAAATTCATCATCCTATTCTTTTCCATAACTTTAATATGTCTTTCATTTAATTTGAATGGACAGACTTTAGATCATAAATTAGGAGAGTTCATAATCAAAACAGAATATCCAATTAAAGATGTTCTTCGGGGTTATCAAATCTATAATGGAGAAAGAACAAAACTTCAAGTCAAGAAGAAAATAGCTCCATCTTTTAATATATATTTAGTTCAATTTGACTTTACAAAAATTCATGAAGAAAGATTCAAACAAGAACTTTCAAAAAATAATTTGATTGATGAAATTCAATACAATCACATTGTTTCTAAAAGAGCTGTGCCGAATGATCCTCAATTTGATAATCAATGGCAATACATTAATACAGGACAAGCAGGAGGAGTAACAGGAGCAGATTTAGACATAGAACAAGCTTGGGATATTACAACAGGGGGAGTCACAGCCTTAGGAGATACTATCGTTGCTGCGATTATAGATGATGGCTTGGATTGGAATCATGCAGATTTTGGAGATAACCTTTGGGTGAATCATGATGAAATACCAAATAATGGTATTGATGATGATAACAATGGATATACAGATGATTATCAAGGTTGGAATGCATATACAGGAACAGGAGTAATCACAGGAGGAGGACATGGTACACCCGTAGCGGGTATAGTAGGAGCAAAAGGAAATAATAATATTGGTGTTTCTGGAGTGAATTGGGATGTGAAATTAATGATTATTCAAGGAGGTGGTGATGAAGCAGATGCCTTAGCAGCTTATGCGTATTGTTTAGCAGAACGAAATATTTACAATATGACCAATGGAGCAGAAGGTTCCTTTGTTGTCACAACGAATGCTTCTTGGGGGATTGATCAAGGTCAGCCTTCAGATGCCCCGTTATGGTGTGGATTATATGACACAATGGGTGAAGAAGGTATCCTTAGCTGTGGAGCCACAGCAAATGCTAACTTTAATATTGATGTTATAGGTGATCTGCCAACAGGATGTCCAAGTGATTATTTGTTATCTGTTACGAATTTAGACCAAACAGATGAAAAAGTAAACAGTGCTGGATATGGTTTGGTTACTATAGATCTAGGAGCATATGGAGAAAATACTTGGAATACTGCTTCAGGTAATTCTTATGGTGGATTTGGTGGTACTTCTGGTGCTACTCCTCATGTTGCAGGTACAGTAGCATTAATGTATGCAACACCTTGCCCAAGTTTTGCTGCTTTTGCTAAAGCAGATCCAGCAGCAGCAGCATTACAAGTCAGGCAAAATTTATTAAATGGTGTTGTAGCCAATTCTTCTTTAGATGGGATAACAGTAACAGGAGGTAGATTAAATACATTTAATGCAGTCAATAATATGGTAACAACTTGTGATCCGAGTGGATGTTTCGCTCCATATAATATTACTACGGAAAATATAATTGACATTTCAGCTGAAGTTTCTTGGAGTGAAGGAGATGATGCAATTCAATCTGATATGAGATACAAAGAGCAAGGAACAAATAATTGGATTTTGATTCCAAATGTAAATTCACCTTATAGTTTAACAGGATTAATGTCTTGTACCGAATATGAAATACAGATTCAATCTACTTGCGATTCAGGAACAACTGATTGGTCAAATAGCTTTATTTTTATTACAGATGGTTGTTGTGAACCACCATCAAATGTAATGGTCAATTCTATTACAGATAATAATGCAAATGTAATTTGGGATCCCGTATTTGGAGCAGTTTCTTATAATATTCAAATTAAAGAAACCATAGAAAATACTTGGACGACTATAAACGTAATGAATGAAATCCATGACTTTTCTGATTTAATTCCTTGTACTACATATGAAATTCAAGTTCAAACGATTTGTTCAAGCGGTGCAGTATTAGGATATTCCCCAATTATAGAAATTGTAACAACAGGTTGTGGGGCGTGTACTGATTTAACTTATTGTACTCAAATCGGAGATGAATCTGATTTTGAATGGATTGAATCTATAAACATCCATACGTTCACAAATACATCGGGTAATGATGGTGGGTATGGAGATTATACAGATACATCAATTGAATTGATGCAAGGTAATTCCTATTCTACTACATTATCTCCAGGTTTTGATGGATTTCCATATGACGAATATTTTGCAGTTTGGATTGATTTTAATCAAGATGGTGATTTTGATGAGGCCAATGAATTGGTATTATCTTCTGGCTCAACACAAATGCCAATAACGGAAATGATTTCTATTCCAATTACTGCATCATTAGGCACAACTAGAATGAGAGTAGCTATGCGATATGAAGCACCAGTAGATTTATGTACCTCATTTGATTATGGTGAAGTCGAAGATTATTGTGTAACTATTGTTGAAAGTAATGGAACATCCTGTGCTATACCAACAGGTATGATAGAATCCGCAATAACTGAAACAGAAACTACAATCAATTGGAATGCAGTTCCTTCTGCATCTGAATATCAAATAAGATATAAAGAAGTCTCTTCATCGATGTGGCTAACACAAAATTCTACTTCGGCTGATCTAATTTTAAATGGTTTACAAGACTGTACCGAATACGAATATCAAATAATGGCAATTTGTAGTGGTGTGAATTCGTCATTTTCTATAATGAATACTTTTACAACTACCTGCATTTTAAATTGTGATACACCAACAAATATTGGAGCATCTTCAATTTTAGAAACAATGTTCGATTTATCTTGGGATGCTATGCCAAATGCTACAAGTTATAATGTTCGATATAAGAAAGTTGGTGATCTAACTTGGTTGATGCAAAATACGGCAACAAATTCTACTCAAATTACTGGTCTAGTTGGCTGTTTAACATACGAATTTGAAGTGAATTCCATTTGTTCAAATGGGAATTCTTCTTATTCTCCAACAGAAGTTGTAACAACAGATTGTATAAACAGTGTTGAATCTTTAAATGAAATTCCTTTTAAGACTTATCCAAACCCTGTAAAAGAGACTCTAATTTTAGAATTTGACACCAATGATTTTGAAACACTTGATGCTCAAATTATGGATGTAAGTGGTAAAATATTAGCAGCATATAGAGTTATTAATCCAATGTATAAAATAGATATGTCAAAATATACAGCAGGTGTTTATTGGATACAAGTAAGAAATGAAAATAAAATTAGCGTTGAAAAAATAATAAAGTTGTAAACTTCTTTGTACTTAAATCAAAAAGGTCATTCAAAATAAATTGAATGACCTTTTTTAATGCTCAGAAATGGATTTATAACATTTTTATCTTTCTGCCAGGTAATAAATTCCAAGTAGCATCTTCTTCTTTTATCCCATCATCCGATATTAACCAGAGAATAGGGCATCTGGGCAACTCTTCTGGTTCAGCACCAAAACCATCCGTAAAATATACTAGAAGATCAGGTTTAAATTGAGTATTCGCATATTGAATTACAGGAGTAAAATTAGTGCCTCCCCCACCTTTTATTTCTAAAGGAATTTGATTTTTAAATGAATAAGTTCTTTGAATCTGTGCATCACATTCTACAACTAAAATTTCTGAACCCTGCTTATAAATATGATTCATTTCTTTAAAAAAAGAAGCAACTTCTTCTAATGTAATGCTCCCTGAAGTATCAATTGCAACCAATACCTTTTGACGATTTTTTACTTGAATTCCAGGGGTAGTTCCATACCGTTTTGATGGTCTTCGAATCGTATTCTTTAAATAAGTCGTTTTTCCTGAACCTAAAAACAATCGTAAAACTCTTCTCCAATCTACTTGCTTTTGATTCCCGTTTAACTTTTCTTGGATTAAACGCAATAAACTGCCAGGTAAAGCACCTTGTAGTTTTTCATCAGTTCGTTCAGCCGCTTGAACCAAAGCATCTTCCAAAGCACTTTCCATCATCCGTTGTTCCATTCTATTGGATTGAGCAAAAGAATTCCAATCTTGATGTTGTTTTAATTGACGATTATTTTCATCAGGCAATGGATGATCTGATGGATCATTTTGATCATTGATTTCTAGAATTTTCCGATAATAAAATCCCACATCTTTCCCTTTCGCTAATTTTTTAAGTTTTGGATATTTTTCTAATGTAATTGCATCCATCGGTAAATGAATGGGGTTAATGTATTGATTAACGACTAAATCAGAAGCAAGATCAAAGATGTGCTTATGAAGATATTCTTCTCTTTTAAAAGGATGTTTTAAAGCCAGATGTAAGAGCTGGTGTTTGATGTACCCTACTTTTTCATTTCCATCTAACAATTCATCCCAAAATGTTGGGTTAATAGATAATGTAGGTCTTTTTTCTAGTACAGAAATAGAAATGCTATCCGTTTTGATTTCCGTCTCACGGAGCATACCTGAAAAAATATGTCCAAAAAAAGGCTCTTCCAATAAGAGTCGAATTCCTGTTTTTGTAATATCTTCCAGTACTTTTTGAGACATGTTTTCAAATAAATGATTTCTGTAAAAATGTAAAGATGCATAAAGAATTAGATGTGCCCTACAAGAATTTTGTAAAAATAAAAGAACAATTCGTTCAAAGATTAAAAGAAAACACAATAGATCAAAACAGCTTTAAACCCTCAAATGGTGAATGGTCTAATCTTGAAGTTTTTGAACATATCCAAATCGCTGAAGATGGTATACTTGATTTTTTCAAAAGATTTCCGCCTTCAGCATCTCAATATCAAGTAAAATGGTTAGATAAACTAAAAGATTTTGGACTATCTAAATTATATAAGTCAGCTTATAAAGTAAAAGTTCCGATTAAAAGCTTAGACCCAAAAGGGAATAAAAAATTAGAAGATTTAATAAAAGAATCTAATCAAGCAGCAAACGAGCTTCAAAGTATTTTAATAGAATTTCCAATAGAAAAACTAAATTATTCCGTGTTTAAACATCCAGTAGCAGGAGGAATGTCAATGAAGGCAGTCATTAAGTTTTGGGAAAATCATGTGCTACATCACAATCATCAATTAGATAGAATTGCAGCAAATAAAAATTACCCATCAGCAGTTGATCGAAATATTTAATTTATTCATCTAAAGTTATTAGGGCTTTCTATTATTTTAACTTAATTTATAATTGAATCAATCGATATAAAATGAAAAAGGCTAAGACTAAATTGAATATTCCGATGTTAATTACGGGTATTTTCCTTGCTGTTTTAATATTCAGCTGCAACACTGCACCAAATACTAAAGAGCAATACCTAAATGATTATTCTTCTTTTATAAAAGATATTAAAGAAAATAAAGCAAAGTACTCAGAGGAAGAATGGGCTAAAAAAGATGAAGAATTTTCGAAGTACAGTTCTGAACTATATTCTGAATTTGAAGGAGAAATGGGATTGCTAGAGAAAGGAAAAATTGCAAAATATGCGATTAATTATGCTACAGCAAGAGGAACAAGTGCTTTTAATGAAGCCATAAAAGGAGATGATATTAATAATGCTTTTAAAGACATTAAAAATATTTTCAATGATGATGTTAAATCAGATTTTGATCAAGCCTTTGAAGATTTAAAACAAGTCTGGGATAATGATCTTAAAGGAGAATTAGAAGATAAATTAGATGAAGTAAAAGAGATCCTCGAAGATGAAAAACTAAGAGAAGACATTAAAAGTAAAATTGAAGACATCAAAGAAATAGCGAATGATGAAGAACTAAAAGGAAAAGTGGAAGATGTATTCAAAGAACTAGAAGAAGTCTTCAAAGAAATAGAAGAAAAAATTGAAGAATAATGATAAACTAAAAAGGTCTGATAATAAATATTAGACCTTTTTAGTTTTGTAAGTATATGAATTATGTAGAACCAGTTATTGTATCAATTATTTTAATAGGATTATGTTATTTTTTAGATAGTAATTCTATCACACCACCCCTAGCAATATTAATAGTTGTAGCTTGTTTCATCTATCAAAAAATGCTAGAATTAAAATACAAATGAACATGATCAGTATAAAATAAAAGGACTTGAAGTTTTATCGTTTTTTATTTCTATGTTTGAATAGAATTCGATCATCATTGTATTGAAGTGATTTAAAAACTAATGTTAAAATGATTTGTAAGTGCTTGTAATACAAGATAAAGCTCTTTTTGAGATTCATTCCCGATAGCTATCGGGATAGCTATGG
>JAHDFV010000302.1 GCA_020627985.1 Saprospiraceae bacterium | reverse complement strand
ATTTATATAGAAAAAAAGGAAGCTTCAGGTACGCAAACAGACATTGATGGTTTATTTGAATTAAAAGTTCCTGCGAATAAAAACTTAAATATCGTTTTTTCATACACAGGTCATCAAACTAAAATTTTACAAGTCTCAAAAATGGAAGAAGGGACGCGTCAAAAATTTGATATTACCTTACCCATACTTACAGAAACCGTTGGAGACGGTGCAACTGCAATTGGTGATCGAATTATTGAAAGTGGAGGCATGATTCGTGAAGGAGCTGAAAATTTAAGAATCCTTCCGAACTCAACTGGAAGTGTAGAATCAATGTTACCTGGTATTGGATTGGGTGTAACTGCTGGACAAGGTGGTGGAGCTTTAAGTTCTCAATATTCTGTACGAGGAGGAAATTATGATGAGAATTTAGTCTATGTAAATGACTATGAAATTTATAGACCTCAATTAATTCGTGCTGGACAACAGGAAGGATTAACCTTTCCGAATTTAGATTTAATCCGTGATTTATCTTTTTCTTCTGGAGGTTTTGATGCTCGATTTGGTGATAAATTATCATCTGTTTTAGACATTAAATATAAAAGACCAACAGATCTGCAAGGATCTATTGAGATGAGTTTATTGGGTGGAACAGCCCATTTAGAGGGAAGTACGCGTTTAGGTAGAGATACCACCAATTATAAGCGATTTCGATATTTAATTGGTACCCGATATAAAACCACAAAATACATTTTAGGTTCCTTGGATACGAAAGGAGAATACACGCCTAATTTTGCAGATGTTCAAGGATATTTCACCTTTGATTTAACGCGTGAATTGCAATTGGGAATCATAGGAAATTATAATAGAAGTCAATACGAATTTATTCCCCAATCTCGAAACACGGCCTTCGGTTTAATTGATTTTGCTTTAAATTTACAAACCGTTTTTGAAGGACAGGAAATTGATGATTTTACAACTTATATGGGCGGATTAAATTTATCCTATGTTCCTGAAAATCGGCAGAACCCTATGTTTTTAAAATTATTAGCCTCAAGCTATCAAAGTGACGAAAATGAACGCATTGATATTATTGGTGACTATTTAATTGGTCAAGTAGAATCTGATTTGGGATCAGATGATTTTGGTGAAGTTGTCGCTGTTTTAGGCACAGGAACTCAGCATTTATTTGTTCGGAATTATTTAACTTCTAATGTTTCTAATGTTGAATTTAAAGGAGGGATAGAATTTAATAATAAAAAGAATATTGAGAAGACTTTTGATTTAAGTCCTACAGAAAAAGAAAACCCAACGATTACTTCTCACTTTTTACAATGGGGTGTAAAATATCAACATGAAAATATTAATGATAAATTAAATGAATGGGAACGTTTAGATTCGGCAGGTTATTCACTACCCTATTCGGATAATAATGTTTGGCTGGTTTCCTCATTGAAATCAGAAAATAATTTATCTTCTAATCGATATAGTGCCTATGTTCAAGATACTTGGTCTAAATCAAAAGATAGTCTAGAAGTAAAATTAACCTATGGCGTAAGAGCGCAATATTGGGATATGAATAAAGAATTCATTGCTTCCCCTAGAGCACAATTATTAATTAAGCCTCGATCCAAAAAAGATATTGCTTTTAGATTGGCAACGGGGCTTTATTTCCAATCTCCTTTTTATAGAGAAATGAGACGTTTGGATGGAACCGTAAATACAGGTTTACAATCGCAAAAATCATTTCATGCCGTTGCTGGATATTCTTGGGATTTTAAAGCAGGAAAAGTGCCTTTCCGTTTTATTGCGGAAGCCTATTATAAGCATTTATGGGATGTGGTTTCTTATGATTTGGATAATGTACGAATTCGATATTCAGGAGAAAATGATGCGCAAGGCTATGTTACTGGAATTGACTTAAGAGTCAATGGTGAATTTGTACCTGGTGAAGAATCTTGGGTCAATTTATCCTTCCTTAGAGCAAGAGAACGTTTAGACGGTGTAGATCATTATAAGTTTGAAGTCGGTTCTCCAGATTCTGTAGCCGTAAAAGATGTTCCAAGACCGACGGATCAATTGATGAGTCTTTCTGTTTTCTTTCAGGATCATTTACCAAAAAATGAAAACTTTAAAATGCACTTAAATTTAACTGTAGGTACAGGCTGGCCTTTTGGTATTCCTAATAAAAATATTGGCCCTAGAAATACCTATCGTTTTTCTGCTTATCATAGGGTTGATATTGGATTTTCGTTTAAACTTTGGTCAGAAGCCTGGAAAGAACGAAGGACGAGACATCCCCTCCGATTTACTCGAAATACTTGGTTAAGTTTAGAGGCCTTCAATTTATTAAAAGTTAGTAATCAAGCTTCTAATACTTGGATTAAAACCGTGTATGGTTCTCAATTTGCCGTACCGAATTATCTTACTTCTCGACGATTGAATTTAAGAATGAGAGTTGAATTTTAATTTTAATATATCTATAAGAATATTCGGTATTCGTTTTGTAATAAATTAGTTATGTCAGAAGAAAAAGACGTCATTTTATTACCCCAAGAAAAAAGGAAAAGAAGTCCTTTTATTTTTATTGCTATACTAGGTGCCCTATTATTAGGAATTTATTATGGTTTGAAAATGAATGGTATTGATATGGTAAATACTACTGAAGAAACGACCATCACTAATAATCCAACTTCTACAAAAACCTGGGAAGAATTCAAAGAAGAACAGAAAAAAATCCAAGCAGAAGAAAATCGTTTAGAACAAAAAGCAGAAGCTTATTTAAAACAGTTTATTAATTTCAAATCTCAAGATAAAACTTTAAATAAAGGAGAAAAGAATTTCATTATTGATATGAATCAAAAAATGGAAAAGGATGGTATTTTAAAAGATCCTAAACAATATTTTCATTTTATGAATTCTACTTTTAAATTATATCAAACTCTTTCTGGAAAAAGTGCTACTAATAAAAAAGTTGATCAAACCATTTCTAATTTATTTAAAAAAGAAAACGAAGAATTATTTGAGTTCACCAATAAAAATCCAAATACAGAACAATGGATGGATTATTTGAATTACGATAAAATGGATTAATTTTTCTCTAACAAATTATTGACGACCTCAATAATATTTTCGTTTGGATTATGTGTATGAGTTTTTATTCCAAATGTTTCTGCCATTTTAGTATTCTCTGCTAAATCATCAATAAATAAACATTCTTCAGGTTTTAATCCAGAATCTTCTAACATATATTCATAAATACTTGCTTCTGGTTTCCGATGTCCCATTTCATGAGAATAATATAAAATATCAAAATGTGCTCTCCATTCTTCTTCAGAAATTTGATATTCTTTTTCTAAATATTCATGTATTGCGGTAGCATGAGAATGATTGATATTGCTCAACATATAAATACCATATTCTTTTTTTAAAGCTCTAAGCATTTCGATACGCTCAAAAGGGATATCCAATAATAAAGCCAACCAAGCAGATTTAATATCTTCATCTTTTAAATCTTTTTGCCCAGAACATGTGCGGAATGCTTCAAAGAATTCTGCTTCAGAAATCCTACCTGTTTCATAATCAGAAGCATATCCTTCATCAAATAATTTTTGACGAGTGGTAATTGCACCTTCAATCGTTAATAATTTGGCAAATTCAATTCTGGTTAAGTCGAAATCTAAGTTGATTAATACATTACCAAAATCGAAAATGATATTTTTTATGGAACTCATAAATAATCTTCTACTAATTTAATTACAAATGTATAATAAAATCAATTAATTCCAAGTACCTGAATTAGCTCCTGTACAAGTAGAAGTTGAAGAACAAGGAGTTGGCGCAATGACATTAATTATAGAAGCACAAGCACTATCTGAAGCATCTGTTATATTAATTGTAAAATCTCCATCACTTATATTATAAGGACCCAAAGTTGTAGTAGATGAATATGAACCCGAAGAATTTAATGGATCATTCGCCGTCCATGTTGTTCCAGTACCTGCAGCTAAATCTATAGAAATATCAAATGTAAAAGTATCATCAGATATGTCAGAAGTCCCTTGGTCATTACAATTGTAATTCGTTGGTGTAGAAGCTAATTGGGTACAAAGTGGAGCATCACAATCTGCACAAAGTGTTGGACTACAAATTATTGTACCATTAATATTTACTGTTGTACAACTAGCGCCAGAAACTGACCATGTCCCTGTTGCAAATACACTAAAATCTGAAGGGTCAGGATCTATTGCGATAAAAGTCCATTCGTTAATATCTGTTTGTGTTATTGTCCAAGCACTCATAGGAGTAAACGTTCCTAAATTCATTGTTGCATCGGGCTCTAATGTCATCACCCATCGGAATCCACCATTATAACAATCTTCGATCCATGTTACACAATCTTGAGCATTTACAAACTGGTACATCAATAGGAATAGAAATATAAACTTCGCTTTCATTCTTATATTTTTAAATGAGACTTAAAGAAATAAAAAAAAATGAAAAAGTGAATACTCGATTTTTAAAATAAAATGAAGTCCAAACAAAAAAAAATAGCTATATATATTGTATTTCATTATACATTGATGTAAATTTGCATTCGCTTCTGAAGGGAAGTGAGAGAATTTATTTCTCTGGTTCTATAGCTCAGTTGGTTAGAGCACCTGACTCATAATCAGGTGGTCCAAGGTTCA
>JAHDFV010000301.1 GCA_020627985.1 Saprospiraceae bacterium | reverse complement strand
AAAGGATAAACGAAATCATTCGTTTATCCTTTTTGCTTGAATAATTTATAAAGATGAAAATTAATTTACTTAATATTTATTTATGATTTCATTAAGTGTAATTAAAGATTTTTGAATCTATCTTTAAATAAAAAATAAAGATGAAACAAACGATAATCATAATTACATTCTGCTTAAGTGTTTTAGTTACTTACGGACAGAATCCAACACCACCAGATTTTGGTGATCCTAAACCTCAAACAGAAGACCCAAAACCAGATCCACCTAAACCTGTTCCACCAAGACCGAATAATCCAGCACCACCAAGACCAAATATTCCAAATATTCCAAAGCCAGATCCTAGACCTACTCCAAAACCTGTTCCTGTACCAGAACCTATTCCTGAGCCAATAGACCAAGACGAAGAAATACTTGGTGATATTAGAACACAAACCCAAGGAGGTTGGGGTTCTAATCCTAATGGAAATAATCCAGGTAGATTTCTTCATGATCATTTTGATCAGGCATTCCCAAATGGGGTCCAAATAGGAAAAAACAAAACTTTAAAATTTACGAATGCGCAAGCGATTACAAATTTCCTTCCTTCAGGTGGAAAACCAGAAGCATTAACACGAAGTGAAATAAATCCTAATAAAGTTGGAAATAATTTAGCTGCTCAAACATTGGCGTTGACCATTTCTGTTGGAATGGATAATGTGATCAATAATGGTCAATTGAAAGAACTAAAAATTACAAGAGGTAATTTAAAAGGAAAAACTGTTAGAGAATTATTGATATTGTCAAACAATGCTTTGGGGGGGTACAATACTTCTTTTACTTATTCTGAATTAAATGATGCTTTAACAAAATGCAATGAATGCTTTGTCGATGGAAAAAGAAATACTGGTTTTTTAAATACTTCTATTTTTAATCCAAATTCTTTTGGATCTAATGAAGAAAAAGATAAAAAGGACAAAAAAGATAAGAACCATAAACTGGATCACAAAAAAGATAAAAAAAAGAAAAACAAAGACAAAAAGCACAAAGATCATAAACAGGATCACAAAAAAAACAAACATAAAAAAGACAAGAAAAAATAATTAATATATTCTAATCCCTAATTTTTGGCTAATAAAAAGTTAGGGATTTTTTATAATAGTATGTTCATTTATTGAACTAAAATCTCAAAATTTAGATTAAATAAAATATGTGTCGTTATTCTTTCAATTCATATAAACCACATTACGTTTGTTTTACATGTCGAAAAACATTTAAACAACCCATTCTTGAAGAAATGATCATTCAAAATGGAGATTGGGATAAGTATAGAAAAGCCTATATAAATTATAATTCAATACGTTCTATTCAATATAGATTAGATCATCCCAAATTAATTAATCGATTTGAAAAAGAATACAGAAATAAAAAATATACTTGCCCAAATTGTAGTTCAGAAATGAATGCAATTGGAAAAGATTTTAAAGCTCCTAAAAAAGAAAATATAAAAGAATGGTCGATTATTAAAAGTATGTATATTTTAGGTAATACATTTCATACTTGCGGTTGTAATGGTCCTGGTTTTATTCCTAGAGAGATAAAGCAATATAAAGAATATTTAGAATCAATTAAATTAGAATATCAAAGTAAATTGCAAGAAAGAAATCCGAGATATTCTGAAATAGAATTAAATGATTTTTTAGAATATTGGAATAGTAAATTAAAGGAATTAGTACAAGAATTAAATAAAATAAAAAAAGGATAAACGATTCCGTTTATCCTTTTTTTATGGATATATAATATAAAATTATTGTTTCACCTTCAATATCGATTTTCTATAATTCCCTTTTTCTGTATTTAAGATTACAAAATAAGTACCTGCAGTTAAAGAAGAAACAGGTACGGTTTTATTCTGTAAACCTGCTGCTCTAAATCCTAAATCTTCTTGAATCACTAATTTACCTAGGGCATCATAAATTTCTAAAGTCATTTCATGACCTTCATAATTAAAGAATTGTAAATAGATATTTTCTGATACAGGATTCGGATGAACACCAATAAATGCTAATTCATTTAAATCTTCATTTCCAACCATAGTTTCAAAGGGTCTTGGATCTGTAGGAGCATAAATTGTTTCTATACTAATATCAGCAACAGTTGGATTTGGAGAATTATTTAAATGGCGAGTACCATCGTCGGTATACCAAGAAGCACCATGACTCTCATTTGCTGATTGACTTTGTACATCATCAATATAAAACCAATCTGCTTGACATCTATTTTCAGTAACATCTAAAATATAATAGCCTTTTTGAACCAAATCAATAAATTTCATGTGTGGATTAAAAGTGGTAATTAAGTTTTCTACACCTCCAAAAGGAAAAGAAGGAGAAGTTACGCTCGTCACTACAAATTCTACTCCAGCAGAATTAGCGCCAGTATTTTCATCATAATTATCTAAAGGGATATCATTTGCCCAAGACGTATGAATATCTCCTGTTAAGATCACCATGTTGGGTACATTATTATTGATCACAAAATCTTGTAATTTTTCTCTTTCTGCAGGATACCCATCCCATTGATCATCATTAACTGGATTTCCAAATATTTCTAAAGGAGCCATCATTACTTGTTGTCCTAAAACTTGCCATTTTGCAGTAGAATTGCCCATTTCTGTCGTTAGCCAATTATATTGATCTGCACCTAGAATCGTACGATTAGGATCACTTTCATTTTGACCTTGTTCTTCTCTTCCGATCAATCGAGTATCTAACATAAATAAATCCATTAAACCCCCGTAAGAAAGTTTACGGTAGATTCTTTCTTCATCTGTTGCATCTGGTTTACGGAAAGGCATCCATTCATCATAAGCTTGAATTGATGCAGATTTACGCGTTGCCCAATCTCCTTCACCTGCATTATGGTTTTCCGCACCATCATCCCAAGAATTGTTCGCTGATTCATGATCATCCCAAGTAGCAATGATGGCATATTGCTGATGTAATCGCCTCAACATTGGATCTAATTTGTAATAACTATGGCGCATCCGATAATCCGAAATATTTAAAATCTCTGTACTCGGTTCATATTCGCGAACATCACCATATTCCCCATCACCATATTCATAGATGTAATCACCTAAATGAATAATCGCATCAATATCATTTCGATCTACTAATTTTTCATACACATTAAAAAATCCATGCGCGAAATTCGAACAAGAAACAACACCAAAACGAAGAGCATCTACTGTTGTTGAAGGGGCTGTTTTTGTTCTCCCTCTTAACGAATATTTATCATGACTAAAGAAATCATAATAGTAAGTCGTATAAGGATCTAAGCCAGTAACATCTACTTTAACTGTAAAGTCTAAAGTGCCATCAGTAGTCGTCCATCCCTCAGCAACAATATCCGTCATCCCAGTATCTCTAGCTATATGCCATTTGACATGTGCTTCCATTGAATCAGTTGCAACTCTTGTCCAAAGAATAACAGAATTATCAGTTGGGTCACCTGAAGCAACTCCATGGAAAAAAGGTTCTAACCCCGAAATGTCTCCATATCGATTTATATCATAAAAATCAATTTGAGTAAATGAGCTGTGTAAAAAAGTGAAGAAAAGAAACAACGTAAATAAATGCTTCATGTGCGTTTTTATTTTGGATAAAAAAATCTGAATCACTAAATTAAATAAATTTAATTTATCATACTAGAGTAAATTTAAGCAATCATGTAAACTATCTCTCCAATGTGGTAATGACAATTGAAATGTTTGTTTAATTTTTGTCTTATCTAATACACTATAGTTTGGTCTTTCTGCTGCTGTAGGGTAATCTTTTGATAAAATAGGATTGACTTTGCATTTAATTTTTTTCATTTGGAAAATAGCAATAGCAAAATCATACCAAGTAGTAACCCCTTCATTACTGTAATTAAATACACCATAACAAGGTTCACCTTTTTCATTTTGTCGAATAATATTAAAAATATCTTTCGCTAAATCGAGGGTATAAGTCGGACTACCAATTTGATCATAAACGACATTAATTTCTTTTTTTGTTTTTCCTAAACGAATCATCGTTTTTACAAAGTTATGAGCAAAAGAAGAATAAACCCAAGAAGTCCTCAGTACAATCGTTTTTTCGTTGTAGCTCATTGCTGCAAAATCTCCTTGTAATTTCGAAGACGCATAAATGCCTACGGGTGTAGTTGGATCAGATTCAATAATGGGTCTATTGACTTCATTGTGATAGACATAATCGGTTGAAATATGTATGAGTGTTACATCCTGATCATTACAAGCTTCAGCAATATATTGTACACCTTTTATATTAACGAGTCTAGCAAATTCAATTTCTTTTTCTGCTTGATCAACAGCAGTATATGCAGCACAATTAATACAGTAATCGAAAGAATGCTCTTTAAAAAAATGGGCAACTTTTTCTTGATCTGTTATATCCAAATCATCAATAGTCGTAAAGACAAAATCAGCATCAATTTTAGGAGCCATTTGTTTTATTTCAGCACCCAATTGTCCATCAGATCCTGTGACTAATATTTTCATGTTATTTTTTAAGCTTTATTAATTAAAAGGGTAACCAATAGCTAGGTTAAAATTAAGGTCACGAATTCTTAAATCATTCATCGATTGATATTTCCAGTAAGATCCATTTTCATCAAAATAATTGTTCCGAATGGGATA
>JAHDFV010000300.1 GCA_020627985.1 Saprospiraceae bacterium | reverse complement strand
ATAAATAAAGATAATAATTTCAGCAATAAATAAATTAAGAAGCCAACCGAGCCATGCTACTATTCGGTAAGCATCCATAGGTTTAGGCATAAATAAAGCAACAATGATATATTTCCACGCTCGAAGTGTAATCGCAGATAAGGCTAAAGAAAAACTACGAATCATAAATTTTTTATGTGATTGGATATTTTTATTTTTGATTTCTATTAATGCTTTAATAGTAAATATTATCCATAAAATGGCCAGCAAACTAAATCCAATTTGAGATCCAATTCCACCATTAGCATGAAATGCCATGATTAATCCAGAAGGGCCTGAAAATAAAATAACAACACCCACATAAAGCCATCCGTTCATTCGATGAATTGCTGGAAATTTTTTTAATATTCTTGAAGAAAATTGTGTAAATCCAGCTAACAAAACCAGCATAGAGGTATAAACATGAATAAAGAATGAAATGGGATAATACGAGATATTCATTTCATCCTGTTTTATTCTTAAAAAAGCCACATCCGTATGAAAAGGGATATATTGTAAAGTTATCTCAAGCATGAGATAGCAGAAAAACAGATAAATAAGAAGGGTTATACCTATAAAATAGCTTTTCATTAAAGTAAAATTAACAGATAATAACGGAATCTCACGAAAATGAGTTGTATTTTTAGGCTTGTTAAATCAAACGACATGAAAACGCTCCTTAAGGTATTCCCTATTTTTTTCCTTTTTCTTGTAAATGGTTCTGATTATGCAGATGAATTTAATTATTCAGATGAACATGAAGAATGGAAACTCGTTCAAGAAAAAGGAAATTTAAAAGTATATAAAAGAACTAGGGCAGGGACAAGCTTAAAAGAACTTAGAATCGATTATGTTTTTAATGTCTCCAGTGATAAACTGAAAAAAGAATTAGACCATGCAGAAGGTTATACAGAATGGATTTATAAGTGCAGTGAAGCTAGGGTTTTAGCTAATCCAGCACCAGATGAAATTATCTATTATACCCGTGCGAATGTACCTAGTCCGGTTTGGGATAGAGATATTGTTGCTCATTCTTTTTATCGCTATGATGAAGCTCTGAAAACACATTATTATCATTCCCATGTTCCAGAAAATGATGAAGAATTAGTACCTATTAGAAAGAAAATAATTCGGGTGAAAGATTATGGTTCCACTTGGGAGATTAAAGAAGTAGGAGAGAATCGCATCGAAACCATCAATACTGTTTTCATGGACCCAGCTGGTTCAATTCCAAATTGGATGACCAATATGACTTTAGCAAAAGGACCATTAAAATCTATGGAAGCATTGAAAGAAAGGTTGAAAAAATAAACATATATCTAAAAAATTGAAAAGGGGCGCTATTTTTTTAGCAGCCCTTTTTTTATTGAACCTAAACTTTCGGACAACTATTTCATTATCTTTATACTATGAATGAAAAAAGACCTATAACGGATTGGCTCCCTATCACCATGAAAGAGGTAGAGAATAGAGGATGGGAGCAATTAGATGTGATCATTGTATCTGGTGATGCATATGTAGATCATCCTGCTTTTGGCAGTGCGGTTATTGGTCGAATTATCGAAAGTAAAGGATATAAAGTAGGGATTATTCCTCAACCCAATTGGAGAGATGATTTAAGAGATTTTAAAAAATTTGGAGAACCTCGATTATTCTTTGGAGTGACTTCAGGTTGTATGGATCCAATGGTCAATCACTATACGGCTAATAAAAGAAGACGTTCAACGGATGCTTATACTCCTGGTGGAGAAGCGGGATTTAGACCTGATTATGCGACTTCAGTTTATACCAAGATTTTAAAAGATATCTATCCAGATGTTCCAGTAATCATTGGCGGGATAGAAGCATCATTGCGTAGAGTTACACATTATGATTATTGGAAAGATGAATTATTTCCAGGCATATTAGTGGATTCAGGAGCAGATATTTTAGTATATGGAATGGGGGAGCAACCTCTTTTTGAAATTCTTAGATTATTAGATAAGGGAGTGCCTTTATCGAGTATGAAGAATATTCCACAAACCTCTTATTTGCAAGGAGAAGATGATAAATTATTAAAAAATAAGCATTGGGAAGATGTAAAAATTTCTTCTCATGAAAAATGCCAAAAAGATAAAAGGACTTTTGCTGCTAATTTTAAAGTGATAGAACAAGAATCCAATAAAGTAAAAGCAAGGAGAATTCTTCAAAATGTTCAAGGGAAATTATTAGTAGTTAATCCACCTTATCCTCCGATGTTAGAAGATGAAATTGATGCTTCCTTTGATTTGCCTTATACTAGATTACCCCATCCAAAATATCGTAAAAGAGGATCCATTCCCGCTTTTGAAATGATAAAATTCTCGATCAATATGCATCGTGGTTGTTTTGGTGGCTGTAGTTTCTGTACAATTTCTGCACATCAGGGTAAATTTATTGCGTCTCGTTCTGAGGAATCTATAATGAAAGAAGTGGAAACGGTCACGAATATGCCCGATTTCAAAGGCTATATTTCTGATTTGGGCGGGCCTTCGGCTAACATGTACAAAATGAAGGGGAAGATTCAATCGATTTGTGATCGTTGTGTTGCGCCTTCTTGTATTCATCCTGTTGTCTGTAGTAATTTAGACACCAGTCATAAACCTTTGACTAAAATTTATAAAAAGGTTGATGAACATCCCTATGTAAAGAAGGCATTTGTTGGCTCAGGGATCCGATATGATTTATTGGTAGATTCTTATAATAAAAAGAATGATGGAAGCCTTGAAGAATATATGGATCAATTGGTCAGTCGGCATGTATGTGGACGTTTGAAAGTAGCGCCAGAACATACATCTGATGATACTTTAAAATTAATGAGAAAGCCTTCATTTAAGCATTTTCATGAGTTTAAGAAAAGATATGAAAAGATCAATGAAAAACATGGTTTAAAACAACCTTTGATTCCTTATTTCATATCAAGTCACCCAGGTTCTAAGGAAGAAGATATGGCAAATCTTGCTGCCGAGACGAAAGATATGGGGTTCAAATTAGAGCAAGTACAAGATTTTACTCCTACGCCAATGACAGTGGCAACTGTGATTTATTATACAGGTTTACATCCTTATACGCTGCGTCCTGTTTTTACGGCAAAATCTAAAAAGGATAAATTAAATCAACATAAATTTTTCTTTTGGCACAAGAAAGAATACCGAAGACAAATTAGAGAATCATTGGCTAAAATGGATCGATTGGATTTATCTGAAAAATTATTGGGCGATGCTAATCGCCAGATTAAGCAAGAGATTATTAAAAATAGATCGAAAAAGAATCAATCACGATCAAAATCATCTAATAGACCTAAATCCAAATTCTTTAACAGACGAAAGAAAAAATAGCTTCTAGTATTTACTAAAATTTTTATTCCTTTACTAAAAATAATAATCTACTAATTTAAAGTCCCTTTAGGGATTTAGGGTTAAAACAGAAATACAGTACGTGCATTTGATGTGGCGTAAGCGAGTGGGCTACAAATAGTGAGATGGCTGTGAGAATGATTGGCTCTTAGACCTGAATGAAGCAGCTAGCGAACACCATATAACCGCGAAAATGCAATACATTGAACCATAAACAAAACCACAGAACTCTTTTCGAATCCTGTGGTTTTCAGTATTACGAACTGATGTTAGTTTGTTCTGTAACCTATACTGAGCTGTTATTTGCTATCAATTACTTTGGAACACTTCCTACATCACGAATCTAAATTATTTTTTTAACTTATATTCAACTCCTTGTGAAGAAAATATATTCTCTCCGTCCTTCTTCCATACTTCATTATCAAAATATACTTTAGATAAACTTTTTTCAGATAAATATATGTCAATATCTCCACTAGGATTATTATTTAACTCCAATTCATATTCTTCAAAATATTTAATTTTAATTAATTGAATATTTTCTTTATGGAAAACAGCTATACCTTTTTCGTCAGTAAAAGAAGTTTTGTTTTCTCCAATAGATACCAAAGCTAATGGAACAGGAGTATTATCATAATCTTTGAAATATAATTTAATAATGATACTATCGTTTATTTTATAATTATTTCTTATTTCATGAACAACATAATCATTTTTGTAAAATAAATCACTTTTTAATATGATGCTATCCTTGTCATTAGACCAGCTACCTTTCGATTTTTGATTTATCAAGCCAATACTTAAAGAATAATTAAATGTATTATCAGGGTTTAATATTAATTGCCCATCTGCTCCTGCTGTTTTATCTATGTAACTATACACTTTAGCCTTAAAAGATTCATCAATTAAACCTTCATCATAGTGTTTTATAGTACAACCTATACTAAAGAAAGAACAAATAAGGATTTGGTAAAAAAATATTGATTTTATCATTTTATGTCATTTTTCCAGTTTATATAATATTCTTTCGTATCCTGACGTTTGATTTTGTTTCGTGCTTTAAACTTCATATGGTATGTTACAATTTGTTTAGTTTTGGTATCTTTACCTGCCCCCTGTTCGGCATAGGCTGTGACTATGTCAAAGTGTTAGTTAGCCTTTGGCTAACATCAGTTCAAAGAACTGAATAATGAAACTTAGACTACCAACCCATATCAACTAAATCAATTTCAAAAGGTGCCGACAATCCAACATAATTTCTTTGACTACTAAAGTACCAATCTTTAGCATTTTCTACCCAATTAGCAACAACAGGAT
>JAHDFV010000299.1 GCA_020627985.1 Saprospiraceae bacterium | reverse complement strand
ACCTTTGCTTTGGATTTTTTCGAAAAACCCAGCAGCTCCAGCACAATTAAAATTGGTATTGCTTAAGTAATTGACAGAATAAGTATCTGCTTCTGTTTCATGAGTTCGACTAAATTTTAATCCAATTAAGCCAGAAGTAATTGCAGCTAATTGTTCATAATTACCTGCAACAATAGATAACATGGTTTGAATACCATATTGCTTGGTCATTTGACGAGTTGAATGACGTTGATCTGCATGTGCTATTTCATGCCCCATAACTCCAGCTAATTGATCTTCTTTGTCTAAGAATTTAATAAGGCCAGTATATACATAGATGTATCCTCCTGGAGTGCAAAAAGCATTTAAAGTGTTATCATCATCAATAATTTTAACTTCCCAAGCGAAATCATTTCTATGATAGATTTTACCAGAGTTTAGAATTTCGTTAGTGATTTGACGAATAATTTGATAAGCTTCTCTATTTGAAGATTCTTTTAAAATTGGAAATTGTTGAGGATTGCTCTCAATTTCTTTTTTTACTTGTAGTCCTAGTTGAGCATCTTGCTGTTTCGTAAAAAGGTTAAATCCTCCACCTGGTTTTTTTGTTGCTTTACATCCTGAAAATAAAATGGGTAACAGCAAAAGTGTTATAATGACAAAATATTTATTCATGGTATTATAGTTTTGATATTCTTTAAACGAAGCTAAAAGTAAAACATATTAAAATATATCGTTAAAATTTTGACGTTAAGATGAAGTTATGTCACCAAAAAAATAAGACCCAGCAAATTCGCTAGGTCTTATTTTTAGAATTTAAAGGAATTTTACATCATGTCGTCCATTCCATCCATTCCGCCACCATTACGATCGCGATTTCCTCTTCTTTGTTTACTTTTATCTTGTTTTCCAAAACGGTAAGAAAAAGAAAAAGTAACCACATATGGTTCTCTTTGTCTTAACCCTTTTTGATAAAATTGATCAGATTCCGTAACAAATCTAAATTTTCCTGTTCCAAATGGATCTCTTACATTAAAGCCTATACTACCCTTCCCGTCTAATATTTTTTTCTTTGCACCAATTGTTGTGAAAAACATTCCTTTCATTTCTCCTTGTGTAATTTTACTTGGAGCTCTAAAGAATGTAAATAATTGAATTTCCAAATCTTTCCAAACGGTCATATTGGACATAATTCTTCCACCGATTCTAAAATTGCTATTATTTAGATCTGCACTAATATTATCTGTATTAAGAATAGTTTGTGTTAAATTAACACTAGGCATTAGTCTCCACCACTTAGTAGGATTATACATAGCAGCTAATTCTATACCATAGGCATGAGAATTAGAAAGATTCACATAAGTTAATGTCGAAATACCTTGATCATCAACAGTTGAAAACCGATTAATTATGTCCGTAGTATATCGATAATAAATGGAAGGGGTAAAAGTGATTTTATCCCATCTTTTAATGTAATTTAATTCAACAGCATTTGTATATTCTGGATTTAAATCTGGATTACCTTTTCTGAAATTTAAAGGATCTGAAAAACTTACAAATGGATTCAATTGGCGAGTTCTTGCTCGGTTAATTCTTCTACTATAACTTAGAGAAATTTGACCTTTATCCTCCATGTTTTGACTTAAAGTTAAACTAGGAAACCAACTGAAATAATTTTTATCAAAAGTCTCATTTGTATTTTTTAATTCTGAATCGGTTACCGCTTGTTCTAAACGTAAACCTCCTTTAATGGTGAATTTTTCAGTTATTGGATGTGCATAAGTACTATAAACAGCATGGATTTGCTCATCAAATTGGAATTCATTATCCAAAAGATCATTAGTTGAATCAAAAAGAGTATTTGTGTATCTTAATATACTTTTATATCCGACCTCTAGTTTTGCTTTATTTTCAAAAGGTTTTTCATAATCCACTCTTGCTTGAAGAACTTGTCTTTGTCCATCCGTAAGATCATTTTGAGTAGTAATCGCTTCTAAAGGATCATTATAATCATTATCATTAATACTATAGAAACCGTTTTCAATATTACTGTTTTCTTCTTCGAAGTTATCAGAATAATTAATATCTGCATTGAGAGAATGACTCCAATTGTTTTTAAATCTTTTCTGATATCCTAAAGTAAATTCTTTGTTCTGAGAGGGTTCGTCTTCTTGTTCGGTAACTCTACCTTGAATTGTATTTACGCCTAAATCATCAAAATATTGATATGTGTTTGTGGTTTGATCATCACTTGTATTAAAGCCAAATGAAGCTGAAGTATAAATTGTACTACTAGAATTAGGGAAAAAATCTAAGCCTGCTTTTATATTGTTTGAAATTCTTCGTCTTACTCCGCCTCCTTCTTGATCAAAAGAATATGTGGTATCTGGAAGTGTATTAATTCTATAATTTTCTCGAGTAAATTCTCTTTCGTTATTTCTATGGTTATAGGTACCATATACATTTACCTTTTTATTCCTATATCCGAGAGTCCCACTTAAGTTATATTCATCTACTATGGTATAGGCTGCGGAAACAAGTCCATTGAATCCACCTTTTCTATTTTTTTTCAAAATAATATTCATAATCCCAGCCATACCATCTGGATCATATTTTGCTGATGGATTTGTAATGACTTCTACTTTTTCAATAGTCTCGGCAGGAATTAAAGCAAGAACCGCAGCGGGGTCACCGCCAGCTAAAGCTGTAGGGCGACCATCAATTAAAATTGTTAAATTTTGACTCCCTCTTAAGCTAACGTTTCCATCCATATCAATTTCAACAGATGGAATTTGTTCCAGAACTTCAGTAGCAGAACCACCTGCTACTGAGATGTTATCGGCAACATTAAATACTTTTTTGTCGAGTTCTAATTCCATGAAAGCTTTCTTTTCTTCTACTACAACTTCGTTTAAGATTTCAGAAGAAAACTCCATTTCTATTGTACCTAAATCTACTACTGGAGATCTTCTCGGATTAAGCATTATTTTATCAGAATAATAGGTTTCGAACCCTAGATAATCGGCTGTAACTATAAAACGACCAACAGGCAATTCTTCCATGGTAAAGGCTCCTTTTTCATTGGTAATTGTACCATCAATTAAAGAAGAATCAATAGATAACAATAATGATATCGTTGCATATTCAACGGGTTTTCCAGAAGATTTATCTATGATTTTTCCAGAAACGATACCCGTTTTTGGCATTTTTTCTGACATCATTTTCCATTGCTCTACTGTCATTTTACCTATTCCACCTCCTGGTCTTCCACCAGGAGGTCTTTGTCCATCCCTTTTACTAGGTCGACTATCTTTAGGTTTTTCAACATTTTTTTTCTCTTCAGTTTTTGGTTTTTCTATGCTTTTATTCTCATTTTCTTGAGCAAAAAGAAGTGTTGCAAATAATAATAAAACAATACTAAGGGTGCATTTAAATTTCATAATATTCTATTTCTTAAAAAAACATACCGTCTACTTGGCTATTAAGTAGACGGTATAAGTTAGACGATGAATGATTTATATTCATTCTCGTAAGGAATTATTTTTTCCATTTAATATTGCAACCTGCACTCGGGTATTGAAATGAATCAATATTCTTATTATTTAAAACGGAATCAATTGCATTTCTTAAATCAATTCCAGTTACAGGTTTTCCTGAATTAGGCCTTGAATTATCTAATTGACCTCGATAAACTAAAATATTTTCTTCATTGAATAGATAAAAATCAGGAGTGCAAGCTGCATCAAAAGCTTTGGCTACTTCTTGACTTTCGTCGTATAAATATGGAAAAGGATAACCTAAATCTTCTGCTAATTTTTTCATTTTGTCTGGTGAATCTTGCGGGTAGTTTACTACGTCATTAGAGCTAATAGCAACAAATCCAATTCCCTTTTTTTTGTAATCATTAGCTAAGCGAATTAATTCCTCATTTACGTGCAATACATATGGGCAATGATTACAAGTGAACATTACTAATGTGCCTTTTTCACCTTTTATATCTTTAAAAGAAAAATTATTACCAGAAACGGTGTCAGGTAAAGTAAAATTAGGAGCTTTAGTTCCTAAGTCGATCATATTTGATTCTGTCAGTGCCATATTAAATATTTATTTTAATTCTTTCAAAGATAACAATGTAATTCTTTATTATGTTTAATAATTAATATTTTATTTAAAGCACCATCAGGAAAAGCCCGATGGTGCTTTAAAATAAATCGGATATATTTAATTCATCAATAAATCATTTATTGATGAATTAAATAGAGGGATTTTATTTAATCCCTCTATTTATTATTTTAATAGTCATATTGATTTAGATTATATTTTTCTATTAAATGAATTAATTTTTGAGGGTATTTTTTATCTGTAGCATAACCTGCTCTTTTTAATTCTTTAGCCCAAGATTTATAATCTCGAATATTTAATTTAAATAATCTTTTATATCTTTCCTTCTTTAAAAAAATAGAATGGTCGCGGTAAGATTCTTCGACAGAATTATATGTCCTAAAAAAATCTTTATGCGAATCGTCTGTAAAATTTAAACAATGACCTTTTTTACATTTTTTAGAAAAACATTTTATTCCAAAATGATTTTTGCATTTAATAGCAAGTCTAGATTTACCTGCATTTGTTTCGAGTAGTCCTTGGGCTAAGGTTATAGATGCAGGTATTTTATTTAATACCATTTCTTGCTGAGCTAGATGAAAATGTTTATTAATATAATTAATATATTTTTCATCATTTTTAT
>JAHDFV010000298.1:2041-4735 GCA_020627985.1 Saprospiraceae bacterium | reverse complement strand
CTTTACAATTTATCCTAATTAATGAAGGCTCTTTTTGATCGCCAGAAATTTTATACCCAAAAAGATTCCCTGTAAACCAGGAACAAATTGAATTTTCATTCAATATTTGATTTAGAATAGAAGTAGAAATTAATTCATTTTTATCCTTATTCCATCCTGTATAAATAAAAATGTCCTTAGTAATTAAATAAGAATCTTTAATTTCAAATTCACAATAATATCCTCGAATTAATGAAGTCATTCTATTTTTAGTAATAGGCTTTTTTTCAGGGCATTGTTGGAAAAAAGATTTGAATATATCTCGATCAAGATAATAACTAGAGGCCTTATATATCAAAATATCCCTTCGCTGTAATGTCATAAATATAGATTATCTTTCTTCTAAATATTCTATTTCTATGCCTTCAATATCCCCATTAATTTGCTCAATAGTTACACCTAATACAGAAGCTTTAAATGCAATAATTGTAGATTCAACTTCACTTTTTGGAATAGCAATTTTTATGACAGCGGAGTCTTGAAAATCTTGATGAAGCACATTTATATTATTTTTTTTCAGAGCATTCATAACGGAACTCATATGTTCATAACCAAAAGAAATGTTATGTACTTCTTCAACTGTTTTTTCAATAATAGTTGCTTCTGATAAAGCTTCTGCAGTACTGACTTTATAGGCATTTATTAAGCCAGGTACACCTAATTTTGTTCCACCAAAATAACGAATAACACCTACTAAAACATTGGTCAAACCAAAACTATCTATTTGACCTAAAATAGGACGACCTGCAGAACCAGAAGGTTCTCCATCATCATTCGCCCTATAATTATTTTTATCCATTCCTAATCGGTACGCATAACATAAATGCCTGCTTTTAGGATGTTCTTTACGAATATCTTCTAAAACCAATTTTATATCCTCTTCAGAATAAACCGCATGTGCATAAGCTAAAAACTTAGAACCCTTTTCCCGATATAAGCCTTCTGAGGGATTCTCAATCGTATTATAATTATCTACTGACAAAAATTATAATTTAGATACTAACCAATCATGAGTAAATTGGAAAACCTCATTTTGCTCTTTTTCATTATGAATTTCGTGATAAAATCCATCCCAAATTTTTAACGTAACATCTCCTTTTACCCGTTGAGCAAAAGCTTTTGAAGCTGGACAGGACGTGACTTGATCTCCGCTTCCATGCATTACTAAAGTTGGTACAGGCATAGTTCCTGAAAATTGATCCAATTTATCGCCTGCATCCATCATAGCAAGACCTGCTTCAGCAGAAATATTATCATGAACCAAAGGATCATCCACATATTTTTTAACTACAGTTGTATCTCTACAGACAAAAGTAGGATCTAACGTACTTTTATTGTTAAAAGAAGGGTAAACTTTACGCATCACTTTACCCAACATGACTAAGAATTTAGGTGCTTCAAATGCAAGTTTTATCCAAGGACCAGAAACAGCTAAAGCTTTAATATCAGGATTTCGATCGATGACATAATTCAAAGAATGATTCCCTCCGGCGCTATGACCATAAATGATTTTAGCTAAGCTAGGGTAGGAGGAATTGGCTTCCTTCAATAATAAATCTAACTCATCTAAATAATGATTAAACGAAGGAGTATGTCCTTTTTGCCCACCTGATTTACCATGTCCTCTTCGATCAGTACCAATAACAGCAAAACCTTTTTTATTGAACCATTCAGCAAAATGATCATAACGTTCGATATGTTCTCCATAGCCATGGACTAAACAAATCACTGCTTTTGGCGAATTAGTTTCCCAATTCACACCATGTATTTTAATTTGATCAGAAGTTGTAATTTCAAATGTAGACTTAGTCATAATTAAACGATTTATATTTGTAAAAGTAAAAAAGACCGATCAGATATTACAATCTGATCGGTCTTTTTAAAATATTGGCTGAAAAAGGATTTAGTTCAATCGCTTTCCATTTTCATATTGTATGACTTTTGCAGCTGGAAAACGAGGTGTAATTATCTTTTCCATATAACTTGAAGCTTCTTTACTACTTGAAAAACCTCCTAATAAATAAGCAATTTCGCCATTCGATTTTTTCTCCATTTTAACTTGACCATATTGCTTGAAAATTGAATGATCAGAAGTTAACTCAATTCCAGAGTTGAAAAATTCAACCATATAACCAGAATAATCTGCTGCTAACATTTTAGGTCCAACTTTGCGGGTATAGTTATCCGTAATTTTCTTTTTAGGTGGACTAGGGCGAATCACGGTATTTTCTTCGTAGACTTCTTCCGCAACCTCAACTACTTCCTCTACTACTTCTTCACCAAAAGCACCATTTACAGGCTTTGTTACCGCAGGTTGTGAAGTGGTTGTTGCTACATTATTTGATGTAGTATTATGATTTGAAGATGAATGACGATTTTCATTCAGTTGAGAAGTGGGTGCAGGTGTAGGAGTAGGACTTGGTTTTGGCATTACATCTTGTGTTGTAATTGGCTTTTTCTTGTCTTTATTTTCCAAATCCCTTTTAATTTCATCTGGTAATTGACCATCAGCACCAATTTGAATGACTTCAGAATCATCCCAAGAACTGAAATTATCAATGGTTTCATTCAAGATGATTTGGCGTAAACTTCTCTTATCAAAAGTATCATTTTTAATAAATCCAATTACTTTGATAGTTGTTCTTCTATTTCTTT
>JAHDFV010000298.1:0-2031 GCA_020627985.1 Saprospiraceae bacterium | reverse complement strand
TCAGTATCAGAACAATTAACACCATTTCTACATCTATTGCTTATTTGCGTTTCTCCATAACCTTGAGCAGTAATACTTTCCGGAGATATTTCACCGACTCTCATGATGTAAGCCACTGCAGATTTAGCTCTCTTTTGCGACAATTCCATATTGTATGCATCTTTACCCCTTGAATCAGTATGAGAACCTAATTCAATGATGAAACTAGGATTATCTCTCATCATTCCCACAACTTTATCCAATTCAACAGCAGCATCTGGTCTAATATCCCATTTGTTATAATCGTAATAAATATTTTCAATCTGAATACTTCGATCTAATCGAACACGGTCTAATTCAACATTGGCTAATAATGATCCCATAGTGTTGCCTTCAGTTAAATTTGGTGTTGGACGAACTTCACCCATCCCTTCAAAGCAAAGAATACATCCCTCAACATTAACTCTTGCTTCCATTCTTTTAGTAAAGTAACCCTTCTTACGAATCATGATCGTATAATGATTTCCTTGTTCAAAAGTGTATTGAAAGTTAGGATGTTCATATCCTTTTAATACCAATACTTCTTCTTTTGTCGTATTATTGAATATCTCAATAGTTGCACTATCAATAGCCATTTTACTTCCATCTCCAGATCGAACAGACTCTGCAATAGTTACATCAAAAAGATAGCCTGGTTGACGCTTCATTTCTAATTTGACATAATGCGTTTTTTCTGCAGATAAATCACTGCTTTTAACTTCAACTGTTTTATTTTCGAAAATGTCTTTTATTCCTCGAATAGAATAATTTTCACCAATAGGAACAGAGACGGTAAAAAATCCATCTTTGTTGGTAACAGCCTCAGCGATAATGGTATTTATCGGATCGAAAACAGTAATTTTCACCTCACGAAGATATCCTCTATTGTCAGTTTCAAAGGCATAACCTTCTATAGTTGCATTTTGCGCTAAGAGTACTCCTAACCAAAGTGTGGCTATAATTGAAAGAATACTTTTTTTCATACTAATAAAAATTTGAGATTTAGTTCTAACGTATTATGTTATATAATAAGATGAATATCATCTTAATATGGTTTGTTAAGACCTAGTTAATCTTTAAAATTAATAAATTCTTCAGGATGAGAACGTATATAATCTTCTAAATGCAAGTAAAATTCTTCTTTATTTTTTTGAAAAGAAGAATTAAAATTTTTCTTGAAGGAATTTATATCGCTTTCACCATCAACTTTAAGTTGCCGACTTAATAAATAATTAAGTTGTAAATCTTTAGTAAGATCGTTTAACTTTGAATGTTTCAATACAGATAAAGATTCATGTATATCTCCTAAATGATCAGCTAAAGCAGAGCTAAATAATTGATCGATTCCTCCCTCCATTAGGATTTCATCCATCTTACGAAAATGATACAAGGCTTTTTGGCCAGGAGAAAGTAAAGGGATTACTTGAGAATCATCTTCATCTCTATCAAATATTTCGCTATAAATCGGACGAACCATTTTCATTTCTAATTCCGCACCTTTAATGGATTCAAATTCTAAGGCAGTCATTTCTGCTAACAAAGTAAATCCAATTGGTTCTGAAGGATTGATTATTTTAGAATGACTTGTAGGGACAATTTGATTAGGAATAGATTCATTAGACAAACTATCGTTTTTTAGTTTGCTATTATTTATGGTTTGGGTAATCGTATTTTTTACCTCTTTCGGAGGTAATGTTTGTTGTTCTTTCTTTTTGCAACTACAAAAAGAAAGAAACATAAAAATTAATATGCTATAATGAATTCTCAATTTTTATCTACCCGTTTTAGATCTAAAAGATTTAATGCATTTTTACTAATTCCACTAATATTTTTCTGAACAAAAACAGCAGTTTCATCATAGAATAAAAAGATAACAGGTGCTTCATCAATAACAATTTTTTCCATTTCTTGATAAAGGATGTGTCTTTTACTTTTATCAGTTTCAGCTAATGCTTTTTCATATAACGCATCAAATTCTTTATTGTTAAAACGAGTATAATTGGGTGGGGCAGG
>JAHDFV010000297.1 GCA_020627985.1 Saprospiraceae bacterium | reverse complement strand
TAAATTAATTATCATAATATTCTAAACTCAATATTGAGTATTTAACTTAAAATTTATAATCATGAAAAATCAAAAAATTCAGTTAACACCATTAAAAGTTAAAAGTTTTATCACTATTTTAGATATAAATAAGCTTCAAACAATTAAAGGAGGAAGGTTTACGACAATTCTAAATGATTCTTCTAAAGATTGTGCAACTGGTGGAGCTGCGTGTGATAGGGTAAAACCATAAAAACTTTAATCAATTATTAATGATAAATCTTCATTTTAATGTTATTCAAACAATAAATCCTCATAGTAATGATTACAAGGATTTAGCCTTTTTTAAAAGTTTGTTAGATAATGTCCAAATTGTTTTATTGGGAGAGCAAAATCATGGAGATGGTAGTACTTTTTTAGCTAAAACAAGATTAATTAAGTTTTTACATCAAGAGTTAAATTTTAATGTTCTTGCATTTGAAAGCGGATTTTATGAATGTAATCAAGCTTTTGCTAATTATTCATTTCCCGACAATATCTTTAATGTTCAAAAAAATATATATTCCATTTGGCGAGATAGTAAACAAATGATTCCTCTTTTTAATTATTTAGCTCATAATAAAAATATTATCTTAACAGGATTTGATTGTCGCCACAAAGGGGAATATGCAAAGAAAAATTTAATTAATGAACTTACGCATTATCTAAGTAATATAGATAAAAAACTAGTTCATCTGATAGACGTTAACAATTTTATTAAACTTCTTAATGATCTTCTTATATATGAATATAAACATCATTTTCATGAAAATGATAAAATATTTTTTCTAAAATTCATAGATAATCTAAGTTCAATTAGAAATAATGGGTCAGATTTTTGGATTCAAGAATTAAAGAACATTAAAGCTTTTGCTCAAAATAGCTGGGCTAGATTAGATGTAGATATTCGAGATGGACAAATGGCAGATAATTTTTTATGGTTGCTAAATAATAAGTTTCCTACTCAAAAAATTATTGTTTGGGCACATAATTATCATATTATGAGAAATATGAAATATGTGAGATATGTTGATAATGATGACGATAAAAGAGGGATGGGGGTAATATTAGACGAGAATATAAATGGCAAAATATATTCTATTGGCTTTACTTCATATGAGGGATATTATTCGCAATTAAAATTTAAAAAACGTTGTCCTATTCCACGTTCTTTATCTAATAGTTTTAGTACTTTTTTAGGTAAAAAAGAATTTAATTATGCTTTTTTTGAAACGAAGAATATGAAAGAATACATAACAATGAATGGTATATTTCATAGATCTGATAATGCAAAATGGAATACCGTTTATGACGGGATGTTTTTTATTAAAGAAATGGTAGAAAGCCAAAAAGCTAGCTAATTATAAAAATTATAAATCCTATTTTTATTAATGATGAATTGCTTAGCGATGGAATAAGAATGCCATCTTCCCAAACATAATCATACGTTTAAAAAGATGGCATCAATAATAAATGATATTGCTCAAAAGTTAATTTTGAGAGATATGTATAGGTTCTTTGGTTTTCTTGGAGTATCTAACCACATTTTTTGTGCGATCCTTTCTCACCAAAATACCGGGCTTGAGTTCAATGTAGTCTTCTAAATTCTTAGGCTTAAATTTCTTAATACCTGCCATAACAATGTTTTTAAGTTAACAAAAATAGATACTGTAATGATTCCTTCTTAATTGATAAAACGAATAGACTCATTACCTTTTAATTAAATAATTTGATATAAAAAGTTAGGGATGATATGGTATAAACCAATTTTGGGATATGAAAGTTTAAAAAGGAGGAGCGTCATATGTGAAAATGACTGTGAAAGTAGAATATATGTGTGGGTGAAAAGAACAATATGTACAATTTTTAAGATGTTGTGTATTCTTTAATTCATAATTGCTTAGGGTAATATAAGCTTTTTTTAGGAGAAATCCAAATTTTTAATCATTTTCCTTTGTTTTTTTTGATTTAATTACTTATTTAGTACGTTTGTAGCTCGTTCACCATATCTACTAGCCATTTATGAAAATTATTAAGTTTTTATTTGCTTGTATCCTCACTTTTCTCCTCACTTATACCTGTCATCATCGTTTAGGTACATTGCCCCTTATTGGAAATGCTTTAAGTGCTAGTGCCCTAGCAAGCGCACCTCCTTTGGGAAAGTTTTTAAACCCTTTTAGCGGGTTTTGGCAAAATGCCGAAAGCCCTACTCGAATAGGGTTTAAGCAAGAAATTGACTTGCCTAACCTATCTGCTCCTGCAAAAGTAGCTTATGATGAGCGTTTAGTACCTCATATTTATGCAAATAGTTATGCAGACGCATGTATGGTTCAAGGTTATGTAACGGCTCAACATCGTTTGTGGCAAATGGAGTTTCAAACACATTTTGCAGCAGGAAGACTTGCAGAAATTATAGGAGAACGAGGCTTAGAGTTGGATAAACAACAACGCAGAAAAGGGATGCTGTTTGCTGCCGAAAAATCATTGGAAGCTATTCAAGAAAATGAAATAACGAATCAATTAATTAATGCTTATTCGGAAGGAGTAAACGCATACATTAATCAATTAAGTGAGGATGATTTGCCTTTGGAATATAAATTATTAGGGTATAACCCTGAGCCTTGGACTCCCTTAAAGGTGGCTTTATTGGGGAAAATGATGGCGAATGATTTGACAGGTAGAGAGCAAGATTTGGAAATGACGAAAGCCCTTGAATGGTTTGGTAAGGAAAATTTGGAGTTATTATTCCCTGATTACATACAAGGTGTTGACCCCATTATTCCTTCTGATAACCAATGGGATTTTGACGCATTGCCAGTAGCTAAACCTATTGTGCCAGATAGTATAAGTGCTTTGTTAGATGACGATTTTTCGTTGAGTGAACAACTATATCCTAAGCCACATCCTGATAATGGAAGCAATAATTGGGCGGTTTCTGGTGCTAAAACAGCTTCGGGAGGAGCTATTTTGTGTAGCGACCCACATTTGCGTTTGGGTTTGCCTTCTATTTGGTATGAGGTACAGTTGAGTACACCAGAATTAAATATATATGGAGTCTCTTTGCCCGGCGCACCCGGTATTGTTATTGGTTTTAATGACTACATTGCTTGGGGTGTAACAAATGCTGGACGTGATGTAAAGGATTGGTATAAGATTGAATTTAAAGATGATGAAAAAAAGGAGTATAAATATGAGGGTAATTGGCGTAAAACAAGCAAACGAAAAGAGGTTTATCAGGTAAAAGGAGGTGAGGCCATAGAGGAAGAGGTTATTTATACCCATTTAGGACCAGTTGTTTATGAAGATGCAAACAATCCAAAGCAAAACATGGCATTGCGTTGGAAGGCACATGATAAATCGAATGATTTTTTAGGTTTTTATTATTTAAATCTTGCTAAAAATTATACCGATTATGCTTCTGCTTTACAATACTATGAATGCCCTGCTCAAAATTTTGCTTTTGCAGATGTTCATGGTGATATAGCTATTTGGCAACAAGGTAAGTTTCCATTAAAATGGCGACAACAAGGTAAATTTTTATTGAATGGAGCCAGTAAGGGAGATGAATGGCAAGGTTATATTCCACAAACGCATAACCCACATATTATCAATCCAGCACGAGGTTTTGTCAGTTCTGCTAATCAACACCCTGCCGATGCAAATTATCCTTATTATTACAATGGACGATTTGAACATTACCGCAATCGTAGAATCAATCAACAATTAGCAGCTATGGAGTCTATTACTGTAGAGGATATGAAAAATCTACAAAATGATAATTACAATTTACAAGCTGCGGAAATTTTACCTACTTTATTGAGTTATCTCAATTTAGAATTATTAAATGCCGAAGAGCAAAAAAATTATCAATTATTGCAGAACTGGAACTACTTAAATGAAGCCAATCAAGAAGCTCCAGCTATTTATGAAGAGTTTTGGAGTGATTTGGTACGCTCTCTTTGGGATGAAATCAAAAATAAAGATGATAAAATGCCTTATCCTGCCGACTATACAACGGTACAATTATTGATTACTGACCCTGATAACTCTTTTGTAGATGTAGAGAAAACAGAAGGTGTAAAAGAAACTGTAACAGATTTGATACAAATGTCATTTAGTAAGGCGGTTCGGAAAATACAGGAAACAGGAAAACAGACTTGGGGAACCTATGCACCTACCCAAATTAACCATTTAACAAGGCGAAAAGCGTTCAGTATGAATAACATTGCTGCAAATGGGAATGATGATGCGGTTAATGCAAATAGAGGAACGCATGGTCCTTCTTGGCGAATGATTGTTGCTTTGCCTAATAAAGATGCTGTAAACTCAGGAGCAACTGATGCTCAAGATAACGAAATACAAGCATGGGGGGTATATCCTGGTGGGCAGTCAGGAAATCCGGGTAGCCCGTTTTATGTAAATGGCTTAGATAATTGGCTTGCTGGTGATTATTTCCGCTTAAACTTCTGGAAACAAATACCTGCGGAAGATACAGAAGAGGCAACGAAATTAACTTTTGTACAAGAATTTAATTGATTATTCAATTTGCTTTATTCGTCCTTTAGGAAGGGTTAAAAAATAAATTCCCGATTTAGGCGCAGTTAGTTTGGTCTGCTATCCCGATGAAAAATCGGGACAAAAACGCAGCATCACCGAGTAGTCGCATTAGCGTTAGCCTAATTTTTTATCAATTATAACTATCTGTTTTTCAACGCATAGCCCCATCGGGG
>JAHDFV010000296.1 GCA_020627985.1 Saprospiraceae bacterium | reverse complement strand
AGTTGTGGATAGCCAATTAGCAGAAACATTATCAGAATATTTAACTAAAGAACCTGTTAACATTCCGTCTAAACGTTTAAAGTTATCAGCAGGTAATTCTATGTTACCTTGACCAGTAATATTATATGGATGATTATCATTTCCGTTATTATTATTATCATAATCATCGTAATAAGAAAGCGTTAAAATTTCTCTTTGATTAGTTGGAAATGCGTTATTTGTATAACCAAACCAAGTTGACGCTCCTTCGGTAGTTTCAAATAAAGGCCATGCATCTATATTGAAAAATGTTGTATTACTAGGTCTATAGATTCCAGTATATACTGGGCGTCCTAAAATATCATATTTGGTAAAAGAGAATTCAGTATTTTTCTTTTGTTTAGCATCTTGAGTTAACACTAATTGGTCTCTTTTATTATATAGATATGAAGTTTTTCCAGCATCAGGAATTTCTTTAGATTTTAACCTTAATCTCTGGTCATATTCATAATAATAACACCATTTACCAAAGATTTCTTTATTCATGTAATTCCAATCATTATTCGCTTCCATGTATTTGACTGCTTCTGGTGGAATAACTGCAGATAACAAACCAAAATCGTTATAGACATTATAAGTATCCGCTGTCTCAACAATATCACCATTAGCATCAGTAATAAAACGCTTAGATAAAATGATTCTACCTTGTTTATCTGTATACGTAGCAGAACGGTTTCCATTTTCATTTGTAGTAATTTCAAACATTAGTTCTCCATTACTATATTTTTCTCCAAATGGTAATAATTGAAAATTTCTTACATTATGTATAAAAATGTCATTTCCTATCAAATTGAAAAAAGCAGGATTGACCAGAACTCCAAGTTCGCTTTTTATGGTATGATCATTTTCTATTTGCCAATCAATTCCTGGAGCACCTTGTTCCACAATTCTACTCAATGGAGATTCATCAAAAATTGATTCTGCAAATGGAACTGTTGTTTCAGCAATTTTTTCATCAGTTCCTGTATTATGTGGATTATTAGCATACCACGCATTTTGCAGAGCTAATACATTATCTACATATTCAATATTTGCATTACCTCCTTGTATAGTAAAAGGTAAGTGTTGAATAGCTTCTCTTCCCATTTCATCATAAGTATGAAACGAAACTATATTATTTCCAAGTGGTGATTGATCTATGGCTATTTCCTGTTCTGCTTTTCCTAGGCCATCTAAAAATTGTACAGTTGTTCTTTTTTCTTTTGGTAATAACGCATTATATTCTGATGAAAATGTTGCAGAACTTTGCAAACCATCTACAAGCACTTCTCTTACTATAATTTGATTCTTTCCAGTAGCATTTTGATTGTGGAATGAATAGGTTAAATTCTTAACGATGTTTCCATCTTGGTCTTTAATAAATTCTAGCCTACCAAATTCATCATATTCGTAATAAGTTGCAATATTATTTGTTGAGTTACTTGTAATCATCCTTTTTCTAGATTCATCATAACAATATGTTTCCATTAAAGCATCCTTAGGATGTAAACGAAGTTCATCAAATAACGCACCATCTGAATCCGTAGTCAATATCTTTAAAATTTGTGTACCATCTAAAGAAATATTTTTTTCAAAATACATCCATTCGTTTTGTACACCTAATTCTTCAATCAATAAATTATTACTCAATATTTTAATCGTAGAATTCGGGTTTTTATACCAAAAAGATAATTTAAAATCGGTGTCTACATTATTAGATTTTATTATTTCTCCACCAGGTAATAATTTAAGACTATGATTACCTGTTTTACGATCTGCATTTGAAACCCATTGACTATTAGTTGGTAATTCCCATCCACCATTTTCATCTTTATCGAATTCATTTACATTCTCAAAACTAGTATAAGCAACCTCGCTACTTTTTGCATTTATAGTTTTAGCAATTGGCAATTGACCATTATGAGACCAGACAAAAGAACTCGGATTTTGATTTACTTTTTCATATTCTAATACATTATTATAAGTATCATAAGCAGTAATAGTTCCCTGTATTTTATATCTCCCATCTTTATCTAATTCACCATTTGCATCAATTTTCAATGGTATATAATTATCAGTTTCGATTTTATGTATTCTAACTGGATTAGTAATACCATTATTCGTTTCAAATTCAGTATAAGTACCACTAATTAACTTTTTTGATTCATCCGGTTTTTGAATATAATTACGAGTTTCTATAGGAACATGAATAAATTTACTTGCTAAATCTTTTATAGCTATTGATTGCCCGTCAGTTGCAATATCTACATCATAATTTTCTGGATAAGTCATTTCAGTTTCATATACTACTCCTTCACTTCCAGTTGTCTTTTGAGAAATGAGATTGAGATTGTTTGGATCATATTCATAATCTACTATTGTTTCAAAAGTATTAGAAAAATACTGAATCGTTTTAGTTTGAGTAAGTAAAGCTGGTCGAGAATAAATTGAAAATACATTGTCTTTAAATTGATTAGTTGATAATTCTATTACACATTCAAACTCTCCCCCTCCTTGGAGAATTGCATAGTGAGCGACCTTCCAACCTGTTACAGAATTAGATTTGTAATACTGTGATGATGGAATAGACCCAAAATCATAAGTATTAATTACTTCTTTAACTATATTATTATTTTGATCAAATGTTATTTCTTTCAACAAGTGTCCTCTTTTCCAACCATTCTTATTTCCAGGAGGATGAGGGTATACAGTTTGTTCATCATATAACATACTAAAATATGATTCTGTATAGCCATTATTTGGGAAAATAATTTTTACTCTATCATAACCAATATGACTTCCGTTTACTGTACTAGCATTATTTACCATTCCTGAAGTCCTATTTAACTTGTAAATGTTTGAACTACATGTTACTTGATAATTATGAAAATAATATTTGGGAATTGTAAGTAACCAACCATTGGATTCTGTATAAGAACTATTATCAGCTAATGTTTCTAAATTATCATATTCATATAATTTTTCAGTACCATCTGAGAGTTTAATCTTTTCAATCCTAGCACCTCCTACAGGATAATTTTTTTCAAGTTCGAAATCTCTATTATCCCATTTTATCTCAGCAGAAATAAGTTTTGAAGTACCTTCGAATGACTTAACATATATTATGTAATCTTTATAATCTTCTAAGTTAATTTCTTTTGAGAAAACTCCTGAGGAATTATAGGATTGTTCTTCAATTATATCATATGGATAAGTGCCTTTAGCAAAGTATACAATACCACATGCTTTATCACAATTAAAAGTGCCACTAACAGTAACTATTAAAGTTGGATTAGAATTAGCATTACAAACTTCTTCAGTTTTAAAAGATTTAAAAAAATCATTATTATTAGGGATTTCATTTTCAGATGTAGATGGCTGATTATTTTGAGTTGATATATAATCTTCTAAATAATTAAAAGTACTTACCCAAGTACCTGTTCCTCCAGTGGAAGAAACATTTTTACTATTAGAACTTACCAAATGACAACTTTTTTGATAATTAACTTTATTGGATCCAAAAGTAAAATCTGTATAACCTCCTGTTGGGTATTCGACCCTTTCCAATATTCCTAATAAGGAATACTGAGGATTAGTTTCTCTGTTACCAAAAGTTTCATAAGTGACACCGAGATAATTATTTAGAGGGGGTAATAAATGCGAATTACCAGCTCCATTATAATATCCCCAATGATCTTGGTCAAATGACAATCTTTTAGGTAAATCATTATTATTTTTATAATAAAATTTATGTGGTGGTAAAGAAAACCCCATATTAGGTCCATCTACACTACTCTCAGTAATACTTTCAAGCCACATTCTTTTACATAAAGATGCCGTTAAAGGATCATTAATAATTTCACAAGCATTAGTATATTCATAATTAAATTGAAAATCCTTAAGAAATATATTATTTGAAAATATTTTAATTTTTTCCAATGAAAAATCTCCAGGCAAATCTTCTCTCTCTGCCCCTTTTATAAATTCTATCTTACCATTTAAAGATTCTATTCTTTGTAATCTTTTAGTATCAATTTTTAATTCTTGAGTACTTAAACTAGCTGATTGTAGTAATATGTTATACAATCCAGATGTATTTGAATTTTTTTTCCAAACTTCACTTTCAGATTGAGAGGTTACATAATCAATAGTGCCATTTTCATAAATAAAATCTATTACATTTTCAGGATTCGTTGGTGAGAATATTTTAGATAAATACCAACCTGAAACATGAGCTGTAGAATAACCAGATCCACTTTTGGGACTATTCATTTCTTTATCATTAAATTGATAAATTAATCCATTTGGAGTAGTTACTTTAAAATATTTTTGGGTTCCATTTCCTAACATTTCGATGTTAAGATTCTGTTCTGGAACTGTTATAATCTCTCCATAATTATCAAAGAAAAATTGGCCACTATAACCTCCAAAATTAAAAGAAAATGCATCAGGTTCTGTATCAATTATTCCATCTGCAGCACCTTTCATTAAATTATACAGATCATCTTCATTTAATTCATGTCTATTTAGAACATCTAATCCAGTCTCGAGAAAACCATTTCCAAATTCATCAGGAATTCCTCTAACAGTTCGAGATATAACTCCCCCACAATTAAGAGACCAACCCATACCAACCCAACTGGCAACTTCATCTACTTTAACACCTGACGCATGATAGGATAAAGAAATAGGGACAGTGATATCTCCTTCGGTTAAATTATAAATGGGAACA
>JAHDFV010000295.1 GCA_020627985.1 Saprospiraceae bacterium | reverse complement strand
TTCATGTATATCTGGTATCTCTGCTATTTATAATTTAATAGCAGAAGCAAAGTATTAATTTTTATAGATTAAAACAACAATCTACTATCGTTCAAATATTCGACGCCACATTGCTACGAATATTCCAAACAACATTAATATGGAACCTAACCAGAAAAGATTAATACCAGGGAAAACAATAGCTTCTAAAACAATATATTGACTAGCAGGAACTTCGTCAGCAATTTGAAGGGTAATTTTTTCAATTCGAGGTTCAGTTTTTGCTACCAACAAAGTAATGTTTTCATCTTTAGGATTTACATCTCCAATCTTGAAATGGAAACCAATTTCTTTAATTTCATCTTTGATGTTATAAGGAATTCCTTTTCTAATAAAATAAATGGGTTTACCTGTGTAGTCTTTTCCTTGATAATTAAAGTCTAAAATTGCATTAAATGCCTTATCTTCTTTTTCCGCAATATAACTTGGATTAGAGGGATTAGTTCCAAATCCATTGAATGTAATTTTAGTACCATTTACAGTAAAGCTACCTTTCTTTTCAACAGTATATTCTTTGTAATTTAATTCATCTTCTCTTACAAAAACTTCATCAAAAACATCTGTGGTTAATTTAATTTTCAATGCTGATTCAGAAAGATATTCAGGGAAACGTAGAATCTTAGCTCCACGTATGACCGCAACAGGTTTTATGGTATGCGTTTTATTTTTCTTTTTATCCGTAATCTCCATATTGATTCCTAAAGCGAAATCTCCTTCTAGGGGAATATAGTCGATATGCTGAGGAGTCATATCTAAATCAATGACTTTTCCTTTGTAATTTTTAGTTTCAAAGGTAGAACCTAATTCTACGATATGATTTGTATAATTTAATGAATCTTCTTGTTGTTTAGCATATTCAGGATCTGTTTCTGCCCGAGGTAAAGAAGCAATGTGCGTAAAAATATCTTTACCTATATAATGCTTGGTAGAAGGATTTGAAGCGGCTACTTTTTGGAAAGTCTTTTCATAAATGATATTTGGATAAAGATTAAATTCTTCCGTTACATTCCCTGTATTAATGTCTTTCTTTTTATAATTAACCGTAAAGGTTCTATACAATCCAGTGATCGTATCTGATTCATAAGTGACCTCATATCCTTTCATGAACATGGGTTTATTCTTTATCAGTAATATATTTTTAGAATAATCTTCATCTGAAAATCCTTCGATCATACCTTTTTGAGCAAAAGTATTAGTAGAAATATGGTGCTTATTTAAACCAGAAATTAATGATCCTATTATCATCAATCCAAAACCCATATGACCTAATGCAGAACCCACCATTTTTAAATTGGTTCTAACAGAAGAAATGATATAATCTACATTGGAAACCACAGCAAACCAACAGCCAAAAGTTAAAACATAATATTGCCAAGCATGCATATTAATGATCTGTAAAGATCCAATCGTTAAAAGAACGGAAAGTAGGGTAGTAATCCCCATATGTATGGCGAAGCTTTTTTTCCAAGCGGTGAAGTTCTGTTCTTTATATCGTAAGAATTGAGTAGCACCAGATAGTAAACCAATCAGTATGGCAACCCACATTTGGAAATTATTATGATGGGCAATAACATCTGTTGGAGCTGCTTTGTGTAAATGCGTATAATCATTACCCAATATCCAACCAAAGCCATCTAAGATTTTATTGAATACTGGTATAGAAGTAGTCACTGAAATTAATAGAACAGAAATTAAAAAAACCAATGAACCAATAAACATCCAGAATTCTTTAGAGGAAAGAGCTTCTTCTTTTTCAAGTACGGGTATTTTTTTGCTGTTGTTGAAATAAAGATAAATCCCTGTTCCAGCGAATAAAAAGAGTCCTAAAATTAAATGCCATTCTAAGCCAAGTTCTGTAAAAGCATGAACGGATGTATCTCCTAAAACACCACTTCTTGTTAAAAAAGTAGAATAGAAAACAAGAACAAAAGATAGGATATAAAAAATGAAAGTAGATTTTATAGAGTGTCCAGTTGCTTTCGCAACTACGTTCATATGTATTCCTGCCATTAAAATGATCCAAGGAACTAAAGACATATTTTCTACAGGATCCCATGCCCAATATCCACCAAAACTTAAAGCTTCATAAGCCCAAGCTCCTCCCATTAATATACCTGTTCCTAATATGGTTCCTGAGAATAATGCCCAAGGCAAAACAACTTTTAACCATTCGGTATACTGCTTGGTCCAAAGTGCGGCACAAGCATAACAGAAGGGTATCGTTACAGAAGCAAAACCTAGAAATAGTGTAGGAGGGTGAATGGTCATCCAATAATTTTGAAGCAAGGGATTTAAACCACTACCAGAAATTTTTGTCAAATAATCTGCTTGAGCAAATAAAGGAATATCTAAGGTGTCTCTTAATAGAATAAAAGGATTAATACCAATTTTAGTTTCACCGATATACATTCCTAAAAGAAAGGAAGCCAAAATCATTTGAACGAGAGAAAGAAAGAGCATCACTCCATTCTCCCATCTTTTTTGATTCCTTGACAGAATAAACATGCCTAATATGACATGCCAGAACATCCACAGTAAGAAACTGCCCTCTTGTCCCTCCCAAAAGGCAGATAGAATATAGCTCATGGATAAATCATCTGAAACATGATTGAAAGCATATGCATATTCATAGTACTTTTCTACCATGATGAAAAAGATCAATCCAATGATAGAAAAAACACTTATTCCATGAAATAGGAAGGCATAGCGACCCATCTTTTTCCAAGTAGTCGCTTCTACTAAATCTTTCTTCTTTTCTGCAAAAAAATAAGAAATGATGGCTACAAAAGCAGCTATAAAATTGGTAATAATAAAGAAATGGCCTAAACGACCGACCCAAAGGTGCTCTCCAATATATTCTATTCCTTCCATGAATTAGTTGATCCTGATCTTGTTTTAGGTGTAAACCCTAAAATTTAAATTTCGCTTCGTATATAAATTTCTTCGTCCTTATATTTTGAAGGACATTTTAAAAGCATATCTGATGCTACAAAATTTTCTCCTACCATTTGACCTGTAAGAACAATTTTTTCGGATTTATTGAAATCTTGTGGTTTTGCAGCATTCATAACAACTCTTTTTTCTAATCCTTCTTGATCTAACATATGAAAAGAAAAAAGATTAGGATCTACTTCTGGCTCATATACAACTGGTTTTTCTTTCGATAAAACACCAACTACTTTTACAGATTCTCCAGGATGCTCCAATGAATCTTTAAATGAACTGTATCGACTCATATCACCAATGGCGCTGAATAAAGCAAAAATTCCGATAGCAATGACAATCATTGCAATGATGTGACCTCTTTTCATGAATCCAATTTTTATTTATAGTTATAACTTCTATTGACGGATTACTGTTGTTAAAATCTCCATTTATTTAATAGTAATCATTGTCTATGCTATAAATCACCACAAAATTATGTTTTTTTGTTGTACTAAAGAGTTATTCTTTAGTAAACTATATCATTTAGATACTATTTCTCACATATATGTTGCATCAACCTGTAATTCATTTAGAAAATTGTAGTATTAAGCAAGGCGATTATGAAGTCTTAAAGGAAGTTAATTTGAAAATTGGCAAGGGAGAGTTTGTCTATTTAGTGGGTAAAACGGGGAGCGGTAAATCTTCTTTTCTTAAAACCTTGTATGGCGCTTTGAATTTAAATAAAGGAAAAGCTTTGATTTGTGGAGAAAATTTAAGTGAATTAAATTGGAAAAACTTATCTAAACTTCGAAGGAAATTAGGAATCATTTTTCAAGATTTTAATCTCTTAACAGATAGAACAGTGGCAGAAAATCTTCAGTTTGTATTAAAATCTACGGGTTGGGAAAAAGGATCTAAGATGGATAAGCGAATAGAAGACGTTTTAAATTCAGTGGGTTTAAAAGGAAAAGGTTGGAAATCTCCTCATCAATTATCTGGAGGGGAACAGCAAAGAGTGGTCATCGCAAGATCACTTTTGAATGATCCTCAATTAATTCTAGCCGATGAACCAACAGGAAACCTTGATCCAGAAACTGCAGATGATATCGTACGGTTAATCCGTGAGATTTGTGAGAAAAAAAGAATGGCAGTTATTTTCGCTACACATAACTATAATATTCTAGAAACATATCCTGGAAGAGTAGTGCGCTGTCAGAGTGGAAGACTTTTAGACGAAAAGAATTTTATAGTTTAAAAAAGAGTCGGTTTATCCGACTCTTTTTTAATTTAATCTTTAGTAGGAAATCTAACAATCGTAAACCAATAATCTTGAATGGTTTGAATGGCTTGTCCGAATTGTTTAAAATCAACAGGTTTTCTAATATAAGAACTAGCCTGTAATTTATAACTTTTTAATATATCTTCATCCGCATTGGATGTTGTTAATATAATGACAGGTATCGTTTTTAAATTATCATTCGCTTTTATATCTGCTAATACATCTTGACCATTCATTTTAGGCATGTTTAGATCAAGAAGAATCATATCTGGTTTAGGAACATTTTCATAACCATTTCTTTGGTATAGAAAATCTAATGCTTCGATCCCATTTCTGACTACATGCAGGCGATTCATTATTTTTCCTCTTTCAAAAGCTTTTTTAGTCAGAATGATATCACCTTCGTTATCTTCAACTAATAAAATTTCTATTGGTAAACTCATATTATTAATATTGTTATTTATGGCTATGATGATAAATTTTTATCAATGGAAAAATGAAATGTTGTTCCTTGACCATCTTTGGAGTCAAACCAAATTTTCCCATTATG
>JAHDFV010000294.1 GCA_020627985.1 Saprospiraceae bacterium | reverse complement strand
GAGGAGAACAAACTCCTACCATTCCTATAGTTGGTAACCAGTTACTAAAATGAGTTTTCAAATCTATTAAACTAGAAATTCCTTCTTCACACTGTTGATTGATACAATAGGGAAAACTAAAACCTACATCTCCTGCATCTAATTGAATGATTTGGTCATTTCCTAGATTCAAAGTTATTTTTTTTAATAGATTTACATTGGGGTTTGATGTTTCTAAAGCACCACAATAATTACACAACTCATCTTCTACTTCTACTGCTGAACTAGAAATGCTCATATAAGCATTACAATCATCTACAGGATCTTGACAATCAGGAATTCCGTCGTTATCTGTGTCTAGAGTATCATCCTCTCCTGGACATTTATCGCAACCATCTGGAGTACCATCGTTATCTGTATCTATTAAATCATTATGTCCTCGACATAGATCTTGATCATCACAAATACCATCGTTATCTATATCTGAGGAGCAAACTATAGGTGTACCTTGACAATAGCAAGGCTCAACGGTTTGAGGAATAATTTCTCCTTGTATATAATTATTATTCCATTGTATAATATCATTTTCCGTTAAGGGATTATTATCATCACAAGGTATTCCTACATTACAAGGATCACAAGCATCAGGAATGCCATCTAAATCAAAATCTATATCATTATGTTGATTAGGGCAATTATCTTCTGGATCACATATTCCATCTCCATCTGAATCTGGATAAGAAATCCCTTGACAAGAGCAAAATTTATTCAAAACATCATTATATGTACAAGGATTTCCATCATCACAAGGAGTTTGAAAAATACAGTTCAATTCTAAGATACCTATATTAATAGATATTGTATTAGATTTAATAGGTCCCACCATACCATGAACAATAGGGCTAATATCAAAATAATATCTTCCAGTTCTTAGATTATTGATTCTAAAATTATTTCCTTGAACAATAACCCCTGATGCTTGAGGTAGTAAATTTCTAAATTCTCTATCAGTGGCAACTCTTAAATAATAAGAATTGGTTTCACTCATTTCTTTCCAAAGAGCTACAAAATAATCATCACCAAATGTTCTTGGAACTAAGGCAATTGGTGTTTCTTCAAAAGTAGGGGCTTCGCAGTTTTTAATTGTAATTGTTTTTGCTAAACTTTCTCCTTCATTTTCAAAATTAGATTTTTCACAATCATCTGAAGCAATAACAGATATTTTATATTTATCTCCTTCATTAAAAAGGACATCTTGTTCTGTTATAGCATAAGATAGACCATTGATTGTTTTTGAAAAAACAATTTCATTCATATTGACCATTTCAGAAGCTAAATATTCTTCTAATTGTTGTTTTTCATTTCTTTTAAATTCTAATATTTCTTCTTCTTTTTGTCTTTCAAATTGTAACAATTGATTTTGATGTTCTAATAAAAGAGCATTATAAGAATTTAATTCTTCTTCTTTAAAATTTCTAATGACTCCTTTAATTGCATTCTCACAGGTATGATTGGCTTCTAAATAATTATCAGGACATGTATCATCTACATTTCCTATTTCTCTTACAAAATCATATTTAATTTGATTTTGCTCATTCACTAAATTTTCTCTTTCTTGTTCATGTCTTTGTAGCATTTCCTCATACTCTTGTTTGAGTTGATTTTTTAAATCAATATAACCTTGAGTATTTTGGGTTTCTTTACCTATTTTAACAAAAGTGAGTTCATAGCTAATATCATGTATATAATTATGTTCAGGAGACCAAGCTACTAATGTACTATTTCCTTCAGAAGTACATAATATACTATTCTTAGGGTATGTTATTCTAGGCTGATTGATTGTAAAAGGATCACTTTCTCCATCATTATTCGCATCATAAATAGGAATTCCATTACAATTGCAAGCAGTATCATAACTATCATTAAAAGTACATTCATCTCCATCATCACAAGCAGAAAAAGGAATACATGGTTTTACTAAAGTAAATGTTTCAAATTGACTCAATCCATTATTCTTAAATACATGATTTCCATTTAAATCTTTAGCTTGTACTACAACATAATATTCCTTATTTATATCTAATAATGGATCAAAAGATGTATAGTAATAAGTTGTTGCCATTGTTTTGTTCCTAAATACAGGAGCAGTAGATTCAAATATTTGATTAGGAGCTAAACCTTCAATAGCTTCATAAATACTTAATTCATATTCTACAGGAAAAGCCCCTACATGCATAGATTGCCAAGAGAATACATAATTTTGAGGTATCACTTCATTGTTAAGTCCTTTTAATGATACAATAATTGGAGGATCATGTATGACCATTTGAGCTGTAGCACATGATTTATTAGAGACAGGTAATTCATCTTCTCTTTGATAATCAAAAGCTTCAATACAAATAGAATAAAAACCTTCTGGCAATCTTCCAAGAGTAATATATTCTTGTTTTGTCATTCCTTGAAACACTAAATTATTCAAATTGAAATATGAGGATAATTCTGTTCCTGTTAATACTAAGGGGGAATTATACAATAAAGTAATGGGGGCTGGTCTATAATTTGGATTTGTAGTAATATTGATTCCATTACCTGATATAGTTAATTTCAACCTAACGTCATATGTAGGTTCGTTCATATCATTTAAAATGAATGTTGCTAATAATGGATTAGAATTAGCTACTGTAAATTCATCAAAAAATGGTACCGTAGGGCTTGTTAATGAAATCGTTGAGGATACTGGAAATGGTTGTGCGAATGTTGCCCCCCAACAAACTATCATTAATAATAATATTTGAATTGTTTTTTTGAACATCGTTTAGTTTTTAATTGGTTAAAAGTTCCAGTTATATGTTAATCTTGCTGTAAATTCTTGAAAATCTGGAGATATACCATCTCCTTGTATTTTATTGACATAGTTCATTACTAATCCAAGAGTATGTTTTTTATGCATCTTATATTGTATATTATTTTGGATATTCAATAAATGATTTGGATTGGACGTTTCTATTACCTTTACATAAACATAACTTGCAGTTTGGGTGATATTCATCTTTTCATTTAACAAAGGAATAGCACTAGAAAATGTAGGAGATATAGATAATGATGATATTGTTGGCAATACATTATAATTGCCTAATATTGCTCCTGTCAATTTTATTTTTGATTGAGTAAAAATATAGGTATGCATTAAATTACCCATATAATTACTATTATTTTGACTAGCTAGAACTTCTTCATTTTCTATAGTATTAGCATTTTGGAATGAAAAAATTCCATTAAACATGATATTTTTTTCCGCTCCTGTCAAATAGGAAATAGTCAAATTTGCATTTTGATTAATTTGCGAAAGCTTAATAGAATCCACTTGAATAAGAGGTATAATAGATGTTCTTATTTTATTGGTATTTCTAAAGTTAGAATATGAAGCATTTATATTTAATTTTTCATTGGGGGTAATCGTCATATTTGCTGAACCAATAAATCGAATTAATTGATTATCTGCTGTATTTTTAATATCATTTCTTTGTAATCCAAAATTAGAACTCAATACTATTTTTTTCTTCCATAGACTTGTTTGTGTACTTAAAGTCCAATTTTCAAAATCATCATTAAAAAATAAAGCTCCTAATGTTCTATACCCTGGTTGAACTCTTTCATGAATAATTGCTACATCTGCAAAATTGAATTTAATATTTAAACTTGTTTTTAAGGCTAAATTGTAAGAAGAACTCATAGTAGGTTGAAACAAACCCAACATCTTTTTGGCAAAGTTGATTTCTTCATTCACTACTTCTGCATTTTGATTCCTAGTAAATGCACTATAGGCATAATCTCCTTCTATAGATATTTTATCTGAAAGTTTTTTCTTACCTGTTACACTAAATATAGTATTAGCTGCTGGTTTAATTTCTGAATTATATAAAATGGATGGAATTGATGTTGAATCATCTTTAGCACTAAAGACAATCAATTGGATGGCATCTTCTTTATCTTCATATCCTATAGATACCCCCCACCCCTTTCTCTTATACACTGGTTCTATATTATTAGGATTTTCTAAATCTTCTGCAACAGCTCTACGTAATCGACCATACATTGCTGCAAAGCGGAATTTCTTAGGTTTTAATTCCAAACCTATTCCTCGAAAACTATGATTCGCCAATGTATAAGGAGAAAATGTCATTGTTCTATCTCCAATATGCAAAGTTGCCCATTTATAACTAGGGCTTAATCCTGTAAAATTATAAGATGGCAATTTTAGTGGAGGTAATTGATAATTATATACAAATTGTCCATTTGAGAAATTAGTAGAAAAAGGAAGGCTTAAAAATCCCCATTTTAAATTAAATGATGCATTTAACTGATAGTTAAAAGGATTATCTCTTTGAGGTATTCCATTGATATAATTATATGAGAATAGTGTATTTACATTGCCTGTAAATTGAGGTTTTTCTTTAAATTTTTCTATAAATTCTTTAGGCCAATTTTTAATTTTCTCCCAAGTACTTACAACATCTTGACTTTGTAATATTGGGATTGAAAAAATAATTAAACCTAATGTTAAAATTATTTTTTTGAGTTGAGTCATTTTAATTATATTTTATGATGACTCATAGTAGTATTTAATGTTTTTGTATGTATTATTTTGTTAATAATACATATCAATTTTAATAAAGTACATTGCATACTTTATATAGTATGTATGGGTAATTCAACTAAAGTGGTTTATTCAGACCAGTCAAAATTTATATTAAGCTTCAACTAATACTACAAATATATATACTTTTTTTTATTTTATTAGTTTTTTTTATATCTAT
>JAHDFV010000293.1 GCA_020627985.1 Saprospiraceae bacterium | reverse complement strand
TTTATTTTCTTATTAAAACGTCGGACAAAGAATAGTCTCATTTTCATATTCACCTAAATACATAATGGATAATTCAAAAGCGCCATGCATTTTAGAATATTTGGCAAGACTATTAATGTTTGAATCATAACTTAGTCCAAATAGAACATTTTGAATCTCAACACCCACCATAGCAATTATAGCATCTAAATTGAAAGAAGCATCATCCTTAACAGGTCTTAACCAAGCACCTACGTGTAGGGCAGAACTAGAATAACCACCACCTATATTCATTCTTAGGTTCATTCCTGCATCAATTTGTAAATGAGGACCTTGTAGACTTGCCATGATTCTAGGGAAAATTTGTTTTTCATTACCAATAGGCATTCTTGCTCCTAGGTGAACAATTGTTTTCATATACAAAGCATCCTTCGGGTCATCATCTTCTCTAAAGAATGAAGCATTGGGAACATTGAAATGGTGTAAAGCAATACCTGCATAGTAACTCTTTTGTCGTGAAGGCGTAACAGTGTAGTAAATACCCGTTGCCATATCAGAATATGAGAAATTGTTTTCGGACAATTCTTCTCCTGTTGGATTAGAAAAAGCATCAATTCCGTTAAATTGATCTTGGAAAGTCAGCTGTTCAAAATTTAAATTCCTTTGGGTTAAGCCTAGTTTCAAACCGACAGATAGATATTGCGTACTTCTACGATCCAATGCTTTATGGTAAGCACCAACTAAGGCCATTTGGTTGGTATTAAAATCAATGCCTCCAACCCGATCAGTGAAAAATACAATTCCTCCCGAAACCGCATCTCTAAAAACTCTTCTTTTACCAATATCAAATCTTAGATCCAGAGATCCTGCAAAAGTGACATAAGGATTATCTAAAGCTCCTCTCCATTGATCTCTATATACAACTCCAACTCGGTATTTTCCATCAAAGGCACCTGACAAAGCAGGGTTTACTGTCATGGGTGATGCATAAAATTGAGAAAAGTGCTTGTCTTGTGCAAAAGACAATGTAATTGAAAAGAGAAATATGATGAAGAGTGAAAAGTGTTTCATTCCCTAAATTTATAACTGAATCCTAAATTAAATATTCATCTAAAAAAGATTTTAGATTATATCTTTTAATAATATATGACAGCAAAAATAAAACCAAGCTAACATACATAGATATAAAGTTTGCCTTTTTACAGAATAAAAGGCAATATTATAACTAATAACGAGTATTATTATTACTTGTATGCCTATTTTTGTATTCTCTTTCAAATTAATTTATGGATATTTTTATTTGTCAAGTCAGTATTGCGCCTGTTAGAAGTTCTTCTTCTGATAAAAGTGAGATGGTTACACAGCTTCTTTTTGGAGAAACAGTCGAAGTTTTGGAAAAGAGAGGCACTTGGCGAAAAATCAAATGTACTTGGGATAATTATATTGGATGGACAGATCATAAGTTATTAAAACAAATTACACCAAGCGAATATGAAAGATCATTAGAAGATCAAAGTTATTCATTAGAGTTAGCGCAAGGAGTAATGGCAGAAGATTACTTTATCCCAATTGTGTTAGGATCTACCTTACCTGAATATGATGGAATGAGATTGAGTTTAGGTGATACAGAATTTGTTTTTAATGGTCAAGCCATTACACCTAAAGAAAGTGAGGTTTCTTTGAATTTATTATTGAAAATTGCTAGAAAATATTTGAATGCTCCTTATTTATGGGGAGGTCGTTCTCCTTTTGGTATTGATTGCTCAGGGTTTACACAAACGGTTTTTAAATTAATTGGAATTAAATTATTAAGGGATGCCTCCCAACAAGTTAATCAGGGGCGTATTATAGATTTTGTAGAATTAGCACAACCAGGTGATTTAGCCTTTTTCGAAAATAAAGCCAAAAGAATTGCGCATGTTGGTTTATTATTACCAGAAAATAAAATTATACATGCCTCAGGTAAAGTTCGGATTGATCAATTAGATCATTATGGAATATTTAATGAAGAAACTCAGAAATATACACACCGATTAAGAGTTATAAAAAGGGTTTTACCCGATGAAATGCCTAAAACTACTACACAAGAAATTGAAGAAGAAATTAAGATAGAGAATCAAATAGATTTATTTTAAACAAAAAAAGGAGAGCATTTGCTCTCCTTTTTTTGTTTAAATACCATATCCATATCAAATTAAAATCTTGGACACTTTATACTACCGAAATATTTAACGACACCTATACTAAAAAAAGTATAATAATCATGATTAGAATCATCACCCCGTTGACGTCCAGATTGTCCGATTTGAACACCTTCTCCATCAGGGATTGAACGATCCGACAATAAAACAGCCAAAGGACCTCTTAAAGATTCTAAATCATCCTTCTCAGGATATACACCACTTACATCGTCTATATAATCTGTAAATAAATATCTAGAACTAAATTCTACATTTAAACTCCAATCTCGAGTCAAATCCCATTTCATACCTAATCCATAGACTAAAGCAGGTTGAGTTAAAAAATATTCTTCTCCTTGAAATTGTCCTTCTGTTCCTAATTGTTGCAATTGGACGAGTTCTCCATCAAATTTTGCTTTAGGGTTGAAATGGAAGACAGAAAAACCTCCGAAAAGGTATGGCGTGAAATATTCATCTCTACTTCCATGAGTATAGGGCAAGAAATTGAATTCGAAAACAGCCATTCCTTCAAAAAGATGAGATTGGAAACTTAAGTTTCGTCTATTTTCAAATGAATTTTTACTGTTAGCGTCATCAGCATGTATGAAGCCGTAATTTGCCCCAAAACGTAAACAAAGTCTAGTATTGAAGTTGTATCTTGCAATACCACCAACTGCTGGACCAGGATGTAATACATCAAACCGAGTATTTAAATCCCCGAAATAATGTGAGGCGCCAATCCATCCGCCAACTTCCCATCCATCTTGCGCAAACGAAGCAAAAGAAAGGAGAGAAATCAAATAAATTAATAGTGTTTTCTTATTCATCTTGACATTAAAGTCTAATATTGAAGGCAAAGTTATTACAAAACGGCGAAACCTGCTACTTTGTTATTGTAAATGAAAAGGTTAAGATTTATATATTTGCCTAAATTTAGAACACATTAGTAATATTTATAATAAAAAACATGCCAACTTTTCTATGTTTTTAATTGTATTGATAATCATGACTTATTCTATAATTTAAATATTGATTGATTGAAAAATTGGCTTATTCGGATATTATTTTTGCCTTTTACCTTAATTTATGGTTTAGGAATTAGTTTAAGAAACTTTTTTTATTCCCAAAATTTATTGAAAGGAGTAGAATTTAATCTACCCGTTATTTCTGTAGGTAACCTTTCTGTAGGCGGAGCTGGTAAAACTCCCCATGTAGAATATTTAATTCGAATTTTAAAAGATTATGTTCAAATTGCTACTTTAAGTAGAGGTTATAAACGGAAAACTAAGGGATTTAGAATAGCAAATAATTCAGATTCGGTTACAACTATTGGTGACGAGCCCTTGCAGTTTCATAAGAAATTCCCTGGCATTACAGTTTCCGTTGCTGAAAATAGGATGTTTGCTATTCCTCAATTAATGTCAGATAATCCAGAACTTCAAGTTGTTTTATTGGATGATGCTTTTCAGCACAGATCAGTAAAACCAGGCTTAAATATTTTATTGACCCAACATCGACTTCCATTTACTCAAGATTGGTTAATGCCCTCAGGAAGATTAAGAGAATGGAGATCAGCCTATAGAAGAGCAGATATAATTATTGTTTCAAAATGTCCAGAAACAGTTAGTGAAACAGAAAGACAAGCGTTAATTGAAGAAATAAATCCACTGCCCCATCAAGAAATTTTCTTTTCTAAATATGACTATGAAAAGCCTTATGCCATATTCGGTGAAGAAGAGTTAATTATAGAAAAAGATACCAATGTTTTAATCTTATGTGCTTTAGCGAATGCTGATTATCTTTCGGATTATGTCGAAAAAGTAGCGAATAAAGTAAGGAGTTTAGAATTTGCAGATCATCATTTTTTTACAACATATGATATGTCTCAAATGAAAGAATTATTTTCAAAATGGGATGTAGATAAAAAGATAATTGTTACTACTGAAAAAGATGCAGCTCGCCTAGAGCTACATAAAGAATATATATTATCGAATCAAATACCCATCTATGTTTTGCCCACTAAAGTTCAATTTTTAGGTAATGATCAAATGAAATTTGATGAGAAAGTAAAAGATTTTTTACTTAGCTTTCAAGCATAATGTACAAACTTCTAACTATTTCTGTATTTTTCGGATTCGAGTAAGAAATTAGAAGTGTAATGGATGAAATTCTGGTAAAATATACCAATAACAATTCAAGGTTCGTAGTCATAGATGGAACCATGGTTCATTATAGAGATGAAGGGAATGGTTATCCTATTGTAATGCTACATGGTGCATTTTCTTCTTTGCATACATTTGATGAATGGACGAATAGACTAAAAGATGAATTCAGAATAGTCCGATTAGATTTAATTGGCTTTGGTTTGACTGGAAAACATTCCAAGGATGATTATTCTATGAAAACTCAAATTAATATTGTTAGAGGTTTGTTGGATGCTTTACGCATAGATCGATGCGTTTTATGTGGAAGTTCTTTAGGAGGATGGATTGCATGGGAGTTTGCTTTAAAATACCCCAATCGATTACGGAAATTATTATTAATCGATTCCGCAGGGTTTTTAGATCAAGATAGTATTCCGTTACCATTTAAAATGGCAAGAACTCCTTTTGCGAATAGAGTAGTGAGAATGATTGTTCGTAAGAATTTATTAGAACAATTTGTTCGTC
>JAHDFV010000292.1 GCA_020627985.1 Saprospiraceae bacterium | reverse complement strand
CAGCTAATGTTCCTTGCAAAGCAGTTGTTGGATTTCCGCCATTATCAAACCAATTTAAAGTGCCTCCTGAGCCTATTGCACTTAGTGTAATACTTTCGCCTGAACAAGCTTCCATATTACTAGTTAAAGGCATATTTGGTGTTGCAGTTACGACTACTGAAATCGGCACTGCTACAGATTCACAATTTCCATTATCTTCAGTAACTGTATAATTATATGTTCCTGCACCTAATAATCCTACTAAAGGAGATATTTGAGTGCCATTAGGATCATAATAGTTTAATGTACCTGTTCCTGCAGCTGTTGCCATTAATTCTACATTAGTGCCTTCACAAACAGCAACATTTGATGCTGTTGGCATTGCAGGTTGAGCTGTTACAATAACAGAAACATATTTAGGAGGACTTAAACAACCCGCATTATCTTCTATTACAGAATAAAGATAATTCCCTGCTGCAAGAGGTCCTACTGTTGGAGAAACAGGATTACCTCCACTATCATACCAATTAAATGTTCCACCTGTTCCAAAAGCAGTTAATGTTGCTGTTTCACTTTCACAAATGAATACATCATTTGAAATTGGAGCAGGAACATCTTGTACTGTAATAGTTATAGATGCACATAATGTTTCTGTAGTACAATCATCTTCATATCTAACAAAATACTCTGTTGTTTCATCTGGAGAAACAGTAATACTATTTCCAACTCCTACAGGAGCAACGCCACAATCAATAGTGTACCATCTAAGTTCAGAACCAGTACCTCCTGTACCTCCAACTGCTGTAAGAGTTGTTGTATTACTAGGACAAGTTGTTGTTGCTGTAGCATTAATACTTGTAGGAGCAGTTGATTCTGTTTTAACTACTACAGTATTAACCCTATTACTTAAACTATATAATCCACCATTTTCTGTCCATACTCTAAAATCTGTAGTTTCAGTAACAACAAATACTTGTACTTCAGATAAAGTACCAAAAGAAGTCCATGCATTACCTGTAGAAGCATTTCTATACTCCCAGCGATAATTTCCATTCCATTCTGCTCCAGAAGAACCTAAAATTACTAAAGTTTCTTCACATACTTCATCTTCAGAAACAATTAATACATCAGGTCTTGGAGGAGTCCAATAAGCACTTACTCTTACTCTAGGTCTATCAGAAACACCATTATCACCATCGCCATCAAACCATCCTCTATCAGACCATCCTGGAGGAAAATCTCTAATTGACAATTGATCATTCATTTGAATCACATAATGGTTATCATCTTCTGCTGTAATTAAACAGCCACAAGCACAACCACATGTTGAGTTGTATTCAGATGTGTTTTGGTCAGAACTACCACAAGAACTACCACAAATAAAACCACCACCACAACTAAAACAATCTTCTTCCCAATATTCGTAGGCTAGATCAATTTTAGTAGGTACTGTAGAGCCATAAGTAATATCAAAAGCTGTATAATCTGGGATATCATCTACAACTTCACCTCCTCCATTTCTAGAACGAAGACCACCACCTCTCCAACTTCCTCCAGAAGGAGGAGCAAATGGATTGGGATCTCCAGCATAAGCATCAATGTTATCGCGGTCTCTTGCCCAAAGTTTGATTTTATGTTCTTCATCGCCTAACTCATTAGAACCCGCATAATCATATTTTACTTCTGTGTAAGTAAGTATGACTTGCATATCTCCATCCGTATCAGAATCTTGAGCTTGAATGTAAGCTATAGACACGAGGAAATAAAATAATAATAGTGTAAATTTTTTCATTCAATTGTATTTTAATGAAAATAAATAGTTTAAATTAATTTGCTTCATATTCATATCTACCTTCTTCATAATATTGAAGTCGATATTTTTCGACATCAAAGTTTTTAGGAAGTTTTGGTAGTTTACCATATTTCTTTACATATTCTTTAGGGTGGAAAACAAAGTACCAATGTTGTACTTTTAGATTGAATTCTTCATCTGATTCGCTATGAGCTTGAACAGGATATTCTTGATCAAAATCAGGATAATGCATAAATTCAGGTAAGTCTGCTAAAATACCTAAATCAACTTTTCCTTGAGAGCCTTCTGGTTTTATAGCTACTATTTCTGGAGCATTTAACCAATTTTCATATTCTTTTGCATAATTTTTTTGCCAAAGAGTGATTAAGCTATCATATTCTTCTTTAGAATTTGCTAGACTTTCATCTGGAAAATGTGGTGCTATTTTCTTCAATCTTTTAGGTGATAATATTGCTGCTGCTTGAGAAAAAGAAGAAAAATATTTTTTATTAATATATGGATTTTTCAAACCAAGTGATTCCCAAGCAAAACCTTGTTTTTTAATATATTCATCATTTGCAAATGACTGAAATTCTGAAAAATGATCTGTTGTCCATGATTTGAAAGTGGAAGCATAATCTTTTTTATCTAAATCTTTAATCCAAGGAGTAGGATCAGGAAAATGAGGAGCCAATTGTTTTGATTTATTAATATCAATTTTTAAAAATTTTAATACTTTCAAAACAGTATCTGTTCCTGCATAATCTGCTAAAGAAATAGCTTGTTTTTCTTTTTGACAACTATAATTTAGTATAGTTATTACAATAAGAAATACTAAACAACAAAAGGATTTTATCGTAAAATTTGGTTTCATTCTGTTACAATGCATTTAATGCAAAATCAAAGATATAATTTTGTTTTAAAATATCATCAAATTTTAACAGAAGTTCCTTAATAATAGTTAATATTAAATATATTAATAATATATTATTAAAAATGCTATACTATAGAAAATAATATTCTTATAATAGTCTCTTGCCATTAGGAAGCAAAGATTCTGGACGTGATAAAATGACTCCCTTAGAAGTATGAAATCCTAATACCAAAACTTCAGACATAAAATCCGCTATTTGCTTTTTAGGAAAATTTACTACTGCGAGAACTTGAGTGTTAAGCAAATCGCTTATATGGTATTGTTCTGTAATTTGAGCAGATGATTTTTTAATCCCCATATCTTCACCAAAATCAATCCATAATTGATACGCAGGTTTCTTTGCTTTAAGAAAAGGTTTTACTTGTATAATCGTACCTACTCTAATATCTACTTTTAAAAAATCTTCAAATGATATTTCTTCTATCATTAGTTCAAATTTTGTGAAATATGCAGAATTAAATTAAGAGCAAACAAAACAATCATAACTACAGAAAGGATTGTTAACCATGGATTTAGAGATTTTCTAAATTTTTCTATTTCTGCTGCTCTCGCAGGATCTTTAGCTTTAATTCTTCCTGTAGAATATAAGAACATATAGATTCCTATTCCTAAAAAAACAATTTCATAAACATAAGTCAATGCTTCCATATTTCAAAGATAAGTTTAGATTTTATATTATATATATTGCACACGAAAAATTGTAAAGAAAACTTTAAATGAGTAAAATGATTTTTTAAAAATAAAGTAAATTACATCCTCTAATATCAGAATTATCAAATCTTCCTAATACTTGAAATTCATTATGATTCACAATACCCAAATCATCAGTAGCAATAAAAGAAATAGAATCGATATTTGCTAAATCAATAATATTGATACCTCCTACTCTATTTTGAATAAAAGAAAAAGGATCATTTATCTCTCGAACTAATATTTTCATTGTCTTAGTGGCGTAAAACTTTCCATTTTGCTGAGAATAGGCTTGAGACAATAATTCAGTCATACCATACTCAGAATGAATATGAGGAAGACTAAACGCTTCCGCAAGAATTTGATGCAAATCAGAACGAATTAACTCTTTTCTGCGTCCTTTCATTCCCCCTGTTTCCATAATAATCGTATTGTTCAATTTGCCTTGATATTTATCAGCTAAATCCAATAAAGCGAAACTTACACCTAATAATAAAGTCTTTTGAGAAGTTGGAGTTTTTAACACTTTCCATAAGTTATCCCATTCATTGAGATAAAATCCACTTTGAGAATGATTACTTTTTTGGATAAATTGTTGAGCCATTCGTACTAAAGAAGAACCTTGACGTTCTAAATATGATGGAAGCAAAGCTAAAATTCTAAAATTAGATAATTTCCCATATTGGTTTTCAAAAATTTGTTGAGCTATAGAATCATACCAATCTAAATTTCTAACAAAATGCTTTGACGTATTTTGTCCTGATGTTCCACTACTTGTAAAAACTGCTTCTGATTCAAAATATCCTGTCTTAATGCTTTGGGTCTTAAAAAAAGAGATAGGAAGGAAAGGTATTTCAGTAATATTTGTAATAGAAGATGGATTTTTTCCTAAAAGATCAACATATTGCCGATAAAAAGTATTATATGTATATTGATAGTGAAATACATTAATAGCAACATCATTAAAGGTATTAGGAGTAACAGATAATATTTTATTTAAAAGATTTGTTCTCATCACATCATATAATTTGTAAAATTCGTTATAGATTTGAATAAAACCGAATAAAAGTGAATAGAATTCAATTATTTTTTACATTTTTAATTATAACTAGTATATATTTTAGTTGTACAGAGCCACCCAATTATCCAGATGAACCTGTTATAGAATTTTTATCTATGACTAAGAATTCTATGGAACAATCCCAATTTAATGAAGATTCTTTATTGATTACTTTTGGATTTACAGACGGAGATGGAAATTTAGGTTCAGATCCAACCAGTAATTTTGTAGATGTTTTTTTAACAGACGTTAGAGATGGTTTTCTAGCCAATCAGTATAGAATACCTTTTATTCCAGAACAAGGAGTTGGAAATGGTATTTCAGGAGAAATTTCTATTGTAGTATATTCTACTTGTTGTATTACTGAAGTTTTTCCTCCTTGTTTTGTTACTCC
>JAHDFV010000291.1 GCA_020627985.1 Saprospiraceae bacterium | reverse complement strand
CCCATCATTTAAATGATGGGATTTTTTATTGGAATAATTTCAATTATTCGACAATAAATTTCTCTATTATTCTACCTTTTTCTGTTTGAATCATTAGGAAATAGGTTCCAGAAGAAATATGTTCTAATTGTATATTTTTCTCAAAAGAAGAAGTATTTCTTATTACTTGTGTAAATACTTTTTGACCGATAATATTATAAACATCAATTGAAAAGTCCAAATTATCAATAGTATTCAAATTGATATTGAATGTTCCATTATTGGGATTCGGTGAAAGATTAAATGATTGTAATCCTTCAATATTATTTTGGCTGGTTAATGTAATTTGAGCAGATTCCACACATCCATTTGCATCTGTAACATTTAAAGTATATGTTCCTGGATCAGCAAAAATAGCTGCTGTGGTTTCTCCATTACTCCAACTGTACGTATATGGCTGTACACCACCACTAACCATACTAATTGCAAATCCATTAGAATTTTGACTGACTGAAACGGCAAATAATTCTGGTTCAGTAATTACGACTGAAGTGTTAAATTCACAGCCATTTGCATCCTGAACAATTAGACTATAAGTAGCAGCATCCAAATTATTGAGATCTTCTGAAGAAGCAGAAAGACCATTTGAACTATTCCATTGGTAAGTATATGGTGGAGTACCTGAATTTATTTGAAGATCAATAGCTCCAGAAGCATCGTTATTACAATTTAAGTTTGAAGCAAAAATAGATGCATCAATACCTGTAGTAGAGGAAATAGTTCCTTGGCCTGATGCTGTACAACCATTAGCATCTGTAACTGTAACCGTATATGTTCCTGATAAAAGATCATCTTGTAATTGTAAGAAATATCCATTATCCCAAAGGAAAGTATAAGGTTGTTGTCCTCCAGTTGTATTGGCAATAGCCGTACCTGATTGTGACGAACAATTATCATCTTGCGTATTTACAGTTACAGCCATAGAATTATCGATTACAATAAAAGTAGTATGCGTACTATCACAACCTGCAATACTGGTTAAATTTTCAATTATTGTATCATCAGATGTATAAACTGTTCCATTATAAGTTGCTCCAGAACATAATAATATTTGTTCATTCGTTTCAATCATATTGGATACCACTAAATTTGTAATTACAATACTATCACAACCAGAATCTGATACTAAATTATCTATATAAACTCCTGTAGCATTATAAGAACTAGTACCAACTTCATGCGTTTCACCTTGGCAAATATTGGCATCAAAATTATATTGTCCAGAAGGATTAATAATTACAGTCGTAATTACAGTAGAATCACAACCAAAAAATGTCAATAAATTATCGGTATATACGCCATTGGCAGAATACGTATTCGTTCCTACATCTACTGATTCACCCGTACATAAGGGTATCGTTTGTTCAAATACCTCATCTGTAAGAACAGTTACTGTTGTTATCATAGTAGAATCACATCCTCCACTAGAAACAAATAAATCATTATATACACCTGGTGATGTATATGTATTCATTCCAACGGTTACAGAACCACCTGGACAAAATATTGCTTCTTGCTCTTCTATTATTTCGGAAACAACAATGACTGTAGTTGTAATCGTAGAATCACAACCCAGAGAATTAGTAAGGACATCTGTATAAACACCTGGAGTTGTATAAGTATTCATACCAACTGTTACAGATCCACCATTACAGAATTGAGCATCTTGTTCGAAAGTTGAATGATTATTAATCGTTAAATCAGTAATAATAGTGGAATCACAACCTAAATAAGAAGTAAATACATCGGTAAAAATTCCCGTAGAATTATAAACATTTCCTCCTACAGTTACACTTTGTCCCTGACATAAAACATGCGGATTATTAACTATTATTTCTCCTAAAACAACTAAGTTAGTCGTAATAATAGAATCACAATTTTCAGCAGTAGTAAGCATATCGGTGTAAACACCAGTGGCATTATATGAACTTGAACCTACTTCATAACTTTCTCCAAAGCAAATCGTTTTAAAGACTTCCTCGTTATAAGAATCAGATAAAGTTACGATTGTCGTAACTGTTGAATCGCAACCAGAAGGTGTTACAAACATATCTGTAAATGTACCTGCCGTAGAATAGGTGCTTGTACCAACGGTTACAGATTGTCCTGGACATAAAGTTTCTTCATTCGTTACATTAATAGAAGTTGAAACCGTTAAATTTGTAGTAATTGTAGAATCACAGCCTAAATAAGAAGTAAGTACATCTGTGAAAGTTCCAGAAGATGTATAATTACTCGTTCCAACAGAATAGGTTTGCCCTGCACAAATAGAAGGAAATGTTTCTTCTGTAATATTGGATACAACAGTTAAATTGGTAGTAACTGTAGAATCACAACCTAAATAATTAGTAAGTACATCTGTATAAGTACCAGGCGTAGTATAATTACTTGATCCAACATTAAAGACATCTCCATTACAAATAACTGGAAAAATTTCTTCTTCACTTGTATTAAAAGTAACCACAATATCATCTATTGATGTTTCAACACCGTCTGTAACTGTAACAGTATACGTTCCACTTTCCGTAACAACAATGCTTTGAGTTGTTTCCATTGTAGACCAATTGTATGTTAAGCCAGGTAACTGAGTATCTAGAGTGTATGAATCATCATTACATACAGTTACATCACAATCTGATGGAATAGGAGGAACGGTCCAAGTTAAAGTAACAATGAAAGTTACCTCAGCATCTAATGCTGAACCATTATCATTTTGAGTATCAAAAATGGTAAAGTCCCAAGTTCCTGTTGGATCAAAATCCCCATAATTCTGAATATCAGTTTCTATACCAGCCGTACTACTTGAACTGGGTGCATAACCAGTCGCATCAGCTGTAGTTCCTGGAGCTTCAATATCTATTGTTATTTCATTTAAAATTGAACCTGAAAATGTTTCTACCGTTGTAGATAATTCAACATTAATATTTATTGCAGTAGCAGGTATATTTGAATATATGCCTGCAGGAAAATTAATGGATCCGTCACCAGTTGCAAAAAAACCACTATTGGCTCCAACATTTACAAGTATAGTTTCTGATTCTGATCCATTTACCTCTGGAGAGGGTGGACATTCTAAACTAACTACGAAATGATTAAATAAAGCTTTGTAATATGGTGGTGTATCATGAATTGAATTTGCTGTAAAGCAAAATAAAGTAGTGACAAGAAAACAAAATAAACTTGATGTGGTCAATAATTTCATCATTGTAAAAGTCTTTGTAATTAGTTAAGTATGTTGTGTTTGTATAATATGACTTTGGTCTGACGAGGGTAAGTTGTTTGTTACAAAGTCCATACCTTTTTTACATAGTTTTGATAGAAATTGATTTTTTTTACAAATTATTTATAATTAATGAGTTAAGTGGAACTCAAACGTCAAAATTGGGTTTATATACTTGGTCTTTATAATTGAAAACTTAATTGTATTTTTACCCTGATTTTCAATACATGATATATGGAATTAATACCACATGATATACTGGAGAAATTAGAATTTGATAAAATTCTTCAGATCGTAGAAAAAGAATGTTTAGGAGAACCTGGACGTAAAGAAATATTAAAATTACGCCCGAGAACGGAATCTTTCATCATAGAAAGACTGCTGAAAGAAGTTAAGGAATTTGTCCATTCTAAGGAAGAAGGGCAGGGGATACCTATTCGGAATTATATAGATGTATCTGAAATTCTAAAATTATTAGAAATCGAAGGAATGGTCTTATCGATAGATCAGATTATTGCTGTTAAAAATCAATTATCTTCTATCTGGAATGTTTTTCAATTTTTTAAACCTGAACAACAAAAGATTTATCCTACACTTTTCGATATTATTAGAGAAGATACCTTTGATGAAAAATTGATTTTTGGTATTGAGAAAATTATTGATGAAGATGGAAAAATTAAAAGAACGGCTTCACCTGAATTAATGAAAATTCACAAAACTATAATTTCTAAACGAAGAGAATTAGACAAACAATTTGCAGATACCATTCAAAATTTTAGAAAAAAAGGTTGGCTGTCTGATAATATCGAAAGTATTAAAAATGGTAGAAGAGTCTTATCTGTACCTGCCGAACACAAACGTAAAATAAATGGAATAATTCACGATGAATCTGCAACAGGAAAAACAGCTTTTGTAGAACCAGAATCAATTATTGGAATTAATAATGATATTTTTAATTTAGAAAATGAAGAGCGAAGAGAGATTATTAAAATATTAAAAGAATTATGTGCTACGCTTAAACCGTATGTTCCGATCATGCGGAAATATCAAAAATTATTAATTCGTTTTGATGTCATTCAAGCGAAATCAAGATTGGCGATTTCATTAGATGCTAAAATGCCTAAAATAAAAGATCAGCCTCAATTTGGATTTAAAAAATCATTTCATCCTTTGTTATTTTTATTAAATAAACAAGAAGGTAAAGTTACCGTACCTTTTGATTTAACCTTACATGGAAAAAATAGTATTCTTCTTTTGAGCGGACCTAATGCAGGAGGAAAGTCTGTTACAATGAAGGCAGCAGGTTTATTACAAATGATGCTGCAATCTGGATTTTTAGTGCCAAGTGATGAAGAATCTGAGTACGGAATTTTTGAATCGTTTTTCGCAGACATTGGAGATTCTCAATCTTTAGAAGATGATTTAAGTACTTATTCATCTCGGTTAAAAAATATGAAGGCTTTTATGCAAAAAGCCAATGAAAAATCTTTTGTAATTATTGATGAATTTGGTTCAGGAACTGATCCTCAAATTGGAGGTGCTATTGCGGAATCTATTTTAAAAGAATTACATAGTCAAAAAGTTTTTGCTTTTATC
>JAHDFV010000015.1 GCA_020627985.1 Saprospiraceae bacterium | reverse complement strand
GGTGGAGCACCGCCACAATTTCTAAGCACTCATCCTAATCCTGCCAACAGAGTTCAAAACATTAGAAATCAAGCAGCAGGTATGGGTTGTAAAATGAGAGATAAATCAAGTCAAACCCGCTATAAAAAATTAAAAGGACTTTTATAACATTTAATTCATTCCAATAAAAAAGGGACGTTTCAATAATGAAACGTCCCTTTTTTATTGGAATAAATATATTATTTATTATTTACCTAGTCGGCTAACTATATCTTCTGTTTTCCCTTTAGGAATAGCTTCAATTAATTTTTGAGTATAAGGTTGTTGCGGATTTTGATATATTTCATCTGCTATTCCAGCCTCTTCAATCTTTCCTTTATTCATTACAATCATTCGATCTGACATAAATTTAACGACAGATAAATCATGAGATATGAAAATATAAGTAAAATCAAATTTCTGTCTCAGTTCCATTAATAAATTTAAAACCTGTGCTTGAACAGATACATCTAAAGCAGATACAGACTCATCACAAATAATAAATTTTGGCTCCATGGCTAATGCTCTAGCAATACAAATCCTTTGTCTTTGTCCTCCTGAAAATTCATGAGGATAACGACTAAAATGTTTTGCTTCTAAACTCACCGTTTCTAATAATTCTACCACTTTCTCTCGACGGACTTTGTCGTTGGCTAAAATACCATGAACCTGCATCGGTTCCATAATGGCATTACCGATAGTCATCCTTGGATTTAATGATGAATAAGGATCTTGAAAAATGATTTGCATATCTCTACGCAACTCTTTCATGTCTCCATCATTAAGATCCAATACATTTTGACCATTATAGATAATTTCACCTCCTTTGATTGGAGCTAAACGCAATAAAGATCGACCTAAAGTGGTTTTCCCACAACCCGATTCTCCTACTAATCCCATCGTTTCTCCTGGATAAACATCAAAACTAACATCGTCCACAGCTTTAACCCAGCTCGTTGTTTTTCCAAAGAAATTCCGTTCGGATGGAAACCAAGTTTTCAAATTCTTTACTTGAAGAATTGGTGGTTTTGAATGTAATGCCTTTAACCTTGATTCTGTTTCGGAAGGTTTTACCTTTACAGATTCAATGACGGCCTCTAATGAGGATTCTTTTTCAGAAATTTCTCTATTCCCATCAGCATCAAATTTTACATCCATAAAATCTGAAACAATTGGTAAGCGACTCATTCTATAATCTAATGGAGGTCTACAAGCTAATAAACCTTTGGTATAAGGATGAGATGGATTCCTAAAAATATCCAAAGCATTTCCTTGTTCTACAATTTTACCTTTGTACATAACGATTACATGATCGGCAATTTCAGCAATTACTCCTAAATCATGGGTAATGAAAATAATTGAAGCATCAATTTCTGCTTTCAATTTATTCATGAGTTCAAGGATCGTTTTTTGAACAGTTACATCCAAAGCCGTAGTAGGCTCATCAGCAATTAATACATCAGGGTTACAAGACATGGCCATAGCAATCATTACCCTTTGTTTTTGCCCACCAGAAAGTTGATGCGGATATGCATTAAAAATCCTTTCAGGTGTTGGTAATTGTACCTTCTCAAATAATTCTAATGTCAATGCTTTAGCATCTGCATCACTTTTATTTTGATGTAATTTTATGGCTTCATTGACTTGATCGCCACATTTAAAAACGGGATTCAAAGAGGTCATCGGTTCCTGAAAAATCATGGATAATTCATTTCCACGAATCTTTTGCATTTCTGATTCATCCAATTTCACTAAATCAACGGGATCACCATTTAAAGGATAATACAAAATCTGTCCTCCTACAATTTTACCTGGAGGATCTGGGATCAATCGCATAGCAGATAAAGAGGTGACAGATTTACCAGAACCTGATTCCCCAACAATACCTACAGTTTCACCTCTATAAACAGTAAAACTTACATTATCTACTGCTTTTACCGTTCCTTCTTCGGTGGTAAAATGTGTCTCTAGATTAATGACTTCTAAAAGTTTCTTTTTTTCCATGTTTTTGTATGAAAGGAAATTAGAGTGTATTCTCTATAAATTTAGTCTCTTTACTTAGACGTAAAGATTCTTTGTACTCAACCAAATGTAAATAATTCTAATGAAATAGTTAAAAGAAATCAATAGTTAAAAGAATCTTTAATATTTGAAGCGAATGAAAAAGCTAGAATTAGCAACAAGATTTTACTAATTTCCAATTAATTAGATGAGAGATCGCAACAATAGTTCCACCAATTGCAGTGATAAAATGTTCCATAAAACCATGAGGTATAAATCGACTTGCAACTAAAAAAACAAAACCTATAGCAACTACTTTTAAAGGTAAAGTATTACCATGTTTTTCTTTGTAAGACGGTATTAAAGACCAAGAAGCTATAATGGCACTTACTCCAAGAAAAACAAATTCAATGGTATGATTAGCTAAAAAAGTAAGACCGCTTAAAGCAGAAAATGTAAGAATTAAAGGCAAAGCAGCACAATGTATCGCACATAACATTGATGCTAAAAACCCTAAAAAATCTTTATTAAAGGAAATAAAATGAAATGTAGAATTAGATTTTGCCATAATTGCAATAATGTTGCATTTGCAAATATATGCAACATCATTGCATTAAGCAAATTTGATGATAGAAATTTAGATTACTTTCCTAATGCTAAAGCCATTTTCTTTAAATCATTAATGTTATCTAAAAAGGCCTTTTGTGTCTCCATCATATCTTGAGGTGTTAATTTGACATCATTTTCATGATGATGATGATGATGATGATGATGATCGTGATCATGACCTTCATGAGAATGGTCGTGATGATGGTGATCATGACCAGGAACTTCTATATGGTTTTCTTCCCACAACTCATATCCTCTCATCATATCTTGATATTCTTTTAACCACTTCATTTCAGGTTCTGTTAATCCTCTTCCTTGAATTTGAATACCATTCGCCTTATTTTCTAACGTTTTAGCCAATGACTTGAATTCTTTCTCTACTTCCAAGGCTTGCATATGATAAGAAGCTGCCTCTTTGATCAGAATATCATCATTATTCGTTTTGGTCGTTGTACCACAAGAAAACAGCATTAAACTTAGGATTAAAAAAGTTGAATATTTCATAACTTACATTTTTCACATATCCCATTGATAATCATATGAGCAGAATCCTGAACATAACCAACAGGTAAATTAACTTTAGGAACAATTACATGATCTAAACAAACCGTTTCATCACAGCTTTTACAATGAAAATGTGCGTGATCATCGTCATGATGATCGTGTTCACATTCACCTCCACATAGCGCATATCTAGCTACATCTGTCCCATCTATTGCTTTATGGATAATTCCTGTTTCTTCAAACGTTTTTAATGTACGATATAGTGTAACTCTATCTGTATCTTCTAAAGCTTTTTCTAATTGACCATGTGACAAAGCAGACTTACTTTTTAAAAAATAAGATAGAACCTGTATTCTCACAGCCGTCCTTCTCAAATCATATTTAGCCAATATTTCTGAAACTTGAACCATAATTCAAAGTTCCACTTTTTTTATTCCTCTTCCAAATTTCTATAAATCATATTTAGATCCATCAAATTTTTACTAGCATTCGTCGAAGAGAAATGAAAGGATTATTAATAGATCATATTTTGTCATTATCTGTATTATTAAATAATCAAATGAAAATGAAAATGGACGATTTATTAGTAGATTATAATGAACAATTACCTGAAGAAGATAAAAGGTTGTGGGGTATGCTTGCTCATTTAAGTACTTTTTTGGGAGCAGTAATTCCAGTTGGTAATATAATAGCTCCTTTAATTATTATGTCATATTATCAAAACAAAAGTAAATTCGTATCATCCCAAGCGAAAGAAGCATTGAACTTCCAAATCTCACTTTTAATCTATTATTTTATAGCTGGATTATCATTGCTTGTTTTTGTAGGATTTTTCCTTATACCATTTATTTTTATAACTTCTTTAATCATCACAATACTTGCCGCATTAGCAGCGAATAAAGGAGAAGATTATAAATACCCTTTAACTATGCGTTTTATTAAATAATAATAAAAAATTAGTAAAAAATAACCTATTTGCAATATTGCAAATAGGTTATTTTTTTCCTAGCTCCTAAATTTATGGTAAAAAATAGATAACCTTTTTATAATGAATTTAAAATACATTTAATTAATTTTCCACATTAAATGGCTGAAAATTAGCAAATTCTAATTTTAACAATAATTAGAGATATAAAATAAAATATAACTTGTATCTTAATTCCATCACTTTTTTAACTCTTATTTTAATACATTATTTAACCTATTTTTTAACACACAACAAACATGAAAAAATTACTACTTTTTCTTTTTTTCTCACTCCCTTTCATTGGTTTAATAGCACAAGATGTTGTTTTAAATGAACTTTCTGGTGACGCAGGTCAAACAGATGGTTCCAATGATGGTATAGTTGAGTTGGCTGGTCCATCAGGTACCGATATTGGATGCTGGGTAGTTTCTAATGGCGAATGGGCATTCACTTTTCCAGCAGGAACAACAATACCTGCATCTGGTTTAGTTTTAATTTATTGCGCAGAAGATGCTGTAAACTTTATTGGAGGTGTAGGTATTTTAGGAGCCAGCAATGGATTAGCTTGTGACGAATGTGATTTCCCGAATCTAGACCAAAATCCTGACTTTGTTTCTAATGGTGGAGATGTTTTAGATTTTAATGTATGCGATGCAGCAAATGCAGCATATTATGATCCTGCCGCTACAGGTTTCACCTTAGATAATTCTTCTAGTACAGATGGAGATAACGTTGTTCTTTTCTCTGATGACATCATCAACTTTGGAGGAAATGATTATTATGAAATTCAAGATGCCGTTTATTGGGCAGGTGGTCCTTCAGGAGCAGCAGACAATGTTGCTTCTTCTAATGGAGATGGAATGGGGTATACTTTAGGTACATCTGGTATTCGAGGAGATGGAGGAAGTGGATCAGGTGTCCCTGCGGTTCCCAATAGTACTGCTTGTGGGTTTACTGCTTCTCATTATATGCCTGATTATATTGGTGATACTAATTATACAAGTGATGTTTGGACTAACATTGGAGATAATCAAAAAGGTTGTAATTCATCATATGTTAGAGCAACAATACCAGGATCTAATGTTACAGGTGCTGTTTTAGATTCAGAAACTGCTTTAGTTGGCAGTGGTCCAGATGGAACTACAACGGCAACTGCAATGGCTCAATGGACAACAACAGATCATCCTAACCCAGGATATAGTAATGATACACAAGCTTGGGGCTTTACTGTAGATAATACTACTTCTTGCGCTCCATTAGCTATTACATTTACTTTGGAAGTTTATAATTATCAAAATGTATCGGATGAATTAGATGTTTATTCTGGAGTAGATAATTTACAAATCGGTTCCTATATTTTAGCACCAGCAACAGATCCTAACGCAGCTCCTGGAGTAGAAGGCGTTCAAACTTGGGCATCACATGCAGAAGATGCAGCTACAGGCATAACTACTATGACCTATATCACAGGTATTCTTCCGACAGGATCGCATAATTTCACACTGCAATGGGATGATTATTCTAATTGTTGTGGAAGTGGTTCAATTACAAGTTCAAATGAATGTTATGAAAGAGAGGATATAAGTGTTACTATTTATGAACCTCTTGTAATTATTGGTGATGGAAATATAGATTGTAGTGCTGGTGATGCTGCTGCAGGTTTAATCAATGCATCTAGTTTTGTATCTGGAGGAGAAAGTTTAAGCTATTCCTTATACAGTGATTCTCCTGCAACTACTCTAGTCAGCACTAATTCTACAGGTGTATTTGAGCTACTAAGTGATGGTGCTATACCATCTCCTGTCTATACTATTATTATAACTGATGGTTCGCCTTGTGCATTTACTGCTGTTGAGTTAACAGTAGAGGATAACTGTGAAGCTCCGCCTATTTGCCCTTCTGCTTTAGAAAACACAGGAACTGAAGCTAATGGTGCTGTTTGTCCAGGAAGTACAATTGATTTATGTTTAAATGGTACAGATTTACCTTTAGGTGGTCAGATTTGCTGGTATCAAGTTCCTGCATCTGGTGATGCACCAAATGCTTCCATAGACCCTTTATTAGGATGTGTTACTATTCCTACAGCAAGTACGCCTCCTACTCCAACAGGAGGTCCTGTTCTTAATGAAGTACTTTATGATCCGTCAGGTAATGATGGGACTGGAACTACGACATGTGAAGCTCTTGAAATTGCAGGTGCTCCCAATACAGATTTGTCTTGCTATATGCTTACAGATGGTGATTGGACAATTGTTATTCCTGATGGGACTGTTATCCCAGCAGATGGATATTTTGTTATTGGTTCAGGTGGTTGTAATGATTCAGATATGATGAACAATGCGGATGTAGATTTAAATCCATTTACTTGTGGATGTGCAACAACTACATCGACCAACCTTCTTAACTTCACCAATGGTGGTGAGTTTGTTGGACTTTTAGATCCTTCTGGAAATACAGTAGATGGTTTAATTTTTGAAGAAGATGTTACTGGTGATAGTAATTCTCCAGATGGTCAAAATCAAACGCCAACCAACCCAATGGGTTGTACTAATGCAGCATTCACAATTGAAACAATTGATGCTAAAAATCCTTTTGATGCTACTCAAGGATCTGGAAATTGGGATAAAATAACTGGTGATGGAGCAGCAGCTAATACTTCTGCTATTAGAGTAACTGATGTCACAGGAATATGGGACGTAGCCGCTGCACCTTCAATTGGTAGTTCTAATATTGCTACGAGTACTCCTGTCCCTCCTTGTCTGAGCCTTACTTTTGATGAATCTTACTGTTCTGGAGATATTTTCATAAATTCTTTGATTGTTGGTGTTCCATCAACTTGCCCTGCAGGTTCTGATGTGGGTATTTCTTCAGATTACTCAATGGCTTGCCCTGAAGCGGATTTAGTTCCTTTAGCTGTTGACCGTTGTGAAGCTAGCCCTGGCCCAGATTCAGGTGAAGATATCACCGTTAATTTAACAGGTGGATCAGGTACTTATGATCTTGTTTATGATATAAACGGTACTCAAACAACCGTTCTTGGTGTAACAAATCCTTATTTAATTAATATTCCTGCTCCTACAGCAGGTGAACAAGAGGTAACTTTAGTTTCAGTTACAGACGCTGGAGGCACAATGTGCTTAGGTAGTATTGATTCAGATGCTGCAGTAATAAATATCGTTGCAGCAGCTTCAAATGCAATCGTTAGTGCATCTACAGATATTACAAGTTGTGCAGCTCCAGATGGTTCTGTTACGATAACATTCTCTGGAAGTACTGGTCCTTTCGAATTTGAATATACGATTGATGGTGGACCACCTATTGCTACTACCGTTGAAGGAACGACTTACACTATTTCTCCGATAAGTGAACCAGGAACCTATGCTTTAGCTTCGATTGCAGTTGATGGATGTCCTGGTACATTCTCTGGTTCTGAAAGTGTAGGTACCATTGCTTCTGCTCCAGTAATCGCAGCTATTAGTGATGGTTGTTTGGGCGCAGATTCTGATGCATTTATTACCGTAACACCAGCTGCCATAGCCACTTATACTGTAGATATTATTTACAATACAGCCACTGCTTCAGGCTTAACTTATTCTGGTTCTGTTACAACTGATGCAACAGGTTTAATGACCATTGATGGAAGCCTTGTTGATGGTGCGATAGAATTTACAAGTGTTTCTGTTGTTGATGCAGCAGGGTGTATTTCTACTCCTTCTACTGCTACTTTTCCTTGTGCATTGCCTGTGGAATTAATGGATTTCAAAGCTATTAAGAAAGATGAAACTTCACTATTAAGTTGGAAAACGGCTTCTGAAGAAAACAATGATTATTTCGCTATAGAGCATAGTCTTAATGGAGTTGACTTTAGAGAAATAGGCATCATTCAAGGTGCAGGAAATTCAACTGAAATCAATACGTATCAATTTATTCATACTTCTCCTAATAACGGAAGTAATTATTATAGATTAAGAATTGTTGATTTTAGCGGAAAAGCTGAATATAGTTCCGTTGAAGTATTAGAATTTGGTCATGCTAACTTAAATATTTCTATACGTCCCAATGTTAGTAAAAACAATGTGACTTTAATTTCTAATATCGAATTTAATTCTGATGTAAAAATAGAAGTTGTAAACAGTGCAGGTCAATTAATGCAAATGCTTAGATTGCCTGAAGGTGCTCAACAATTAGACATCAATATTGCTGAATTAGCTGCTGGAAATTACTTTGTTAAAGTAACGGATCAGAACAAGACATATAATTCAAGATTTATTAAGATAGATTAAGATCTATTATTTAATTGAAAAAGGCTTCTTTCACATTTTGTGAAAGAAGCCTTTTTAATTATACGAAATAGTAAAACAATAATTTAATTCCCAAATGATTTCTCTAAATCTGCCATATCATAGGTCATAAAACATGATCGACCTCCTGGACTTTTATAAGGCATGGTACAAGCAAACAATGTATCAATGATTTGACGCATTTCTAAAATTGTTAAAGATTTTCCTCTTTTGACTGCAGCACTATATGCCATTGAACGAGCAATCTTTTCCTTAATGTTTGCAGAAATATCTACATTCATTTTATACTGCTCTACAAGAGATTCTATTAATTCTTGTTCATCTAAACCTGATGAAATGCCTGCAGGAATTCCATGTATAACAAAAGTATCTGTACCCAATTCTTGTATATCAAAACCTAGTACATTGACTTGAGGAAGAATTTCCTTTAATAAGGGTACATCCGCAACTGGTAATTTTATGGTTTTTGTAAATAATTCCTTTTGAGTAACGGGTTCTTGATCTTCAAGAACTTTCATATATCGTTCAAACAAAATTCGCTCGTGGGCTGCTTGTTGATCAATCAACATAAAGCCAGATCTAATTTGGCTAACGATGTATGTGTTGTGAATTTGATAAGGTGTTTTTTCTTGTTTTGAGAAAGAACCTTTTTTATCATCTAATTCTGTTTTAGAAGCTTTACTTTCAATTGTAATAGGAGGTTCTTTATCTGTTTTTTGTTGATTAGTTTCTACTTCGTCTAATCCATCATATAATTTTTGCCAGTTTTTTAAATTGTCTTTATGCCTTCCCTGTTGGTTAATAGAAGATTGTGCACTATAAACCAAACTCGCTTTTTTTCTAGGTTCTTCTTGTTCTACTTTTGGACTCTTAGATCCTATATTAGAAAAAGTAGGATCAGAATTAAAATCTAGAGTCGGTGTTACATTGTATTGCGCTAAAGCGTGGCGAATAGTAACTTTTAAATAATTATATAATAATCGTTCATCATCAAATTTTATTTCTTGTTTGGTAGGATGAACATTGATATCAACTCTTGCTGGATCAATTTCAATATACAATACATATAAAGGAAAATGTCCTTTGGGTAATAAGTCTTCAAATGCAGTTAAGACAGCATGGTTTAAATAATTGCTTTTTATAAATCGATCATTCACAAAAAAGAATTGTTCACCTCTTGTTTTCTTTGCAAATTCTGCTTTTCCAACATATCCTTTAATGGTCACTACATCTGTATCTTCTTCTACAGGTACTAATTTTTTGTTGGTATGCTGTCCTAAAATTCCTACAATTCTTTGACGTCTATTCCCTGCCATTAAATGATACATTTCTGCACCATTGTGATGTAATGTAAAATGTATATCAGGATGAGCTAAAGCCACCCTTTGAAATTCATCAACAATATGACGCATTTCAACTGAATTGGTTTTCAGGAAATTTCTTCTAGCGGGAACATTATAAAATAGGTTTTTAACAGCAAAAATAGTCCCAATTGCACATTGACAGGATTCTTGTTTTTTAACCTCTGTTCCTTCAATGACTAACCTAGTTCCTACTTCATCATTTGCTCTTCTCGTTCTCATTTCTACATGAGAAATAGCAGCAATAGATGCCAAAGCTTCACCCCTAAATCCCATTGTTCGAATTAAAAATAAATCCTTTGCTTTCCTGATTTTTGAAGTAGCATGACGCTCAAAACTCATTCTAGCGTCAGTTTCAGACATACCACAGCCATTGTCAATAACCTGTATTAAGGTTTTGCCTGCATCTTTAATTACTAATTTTACATTTGTACTCCCAGCATCAACGGCGTTTTCCATCAATTCTTTTACAACAGAAGCAGGTCTTTGAATGACTTCTCCAGCAGCTATTTGATTGGCTATTGAATCGGGTAAAAGTTTTATCACGTCTGCCATGCAGCCTCTAATCTAATTATTCTAAAAATTCTAAAATTTCGGGTGTATACATATCCCAAAGAAAAAACGATATTAATAATAATCCTATTATGATTCCAACCAACATTAAATTAGATCTCATAATTGCTTTTCTTCTTTGTGGTTCAAAAGCACGTCCATTGCCACTTCTTGAAGAAAGCTTATGTGCAATTCTTGCCTTAGCTCCTTCTATACTATCTTCTGCTAAAAGCTCTGCTTTTTCTAATCGTTCTGCTAATTCTGCTTTCTCTGCATCATAATATCTAGGCATGTACTCATACTTCCTATTCTTCGGTATTTTAAACAGACTTACTCGTATTGCCATATTTTCTTTTTATTTAAATGAAACATCTTTTTGCATTAAGATGTTTCGAACAAAAGAATAGTTGTGTTAGATAATACTAAATATAAATCTATTTAGTTTTTTCGACAAGATATTTATCCCCAAGTTATCCACAATCTAAAAAATTGAAGTTGTTCTTTCTCTAAAATGAAACTACCTTTGTATCTCATTCCGAAAACGGAGAGATAATGAGCGATCAGATCAAACACGAATGTGGTATAGCTTTCATACGATTGTTGAAACCACTTTCTTATTACCATAGAAAATATGGAACAGCATTATATGGCTTAAACAAGCTATTCTTACTAATGCAAAAAGAGAGAAATAGAGGTCAAGATGGCTCTGGAATTGCTACGGTTAAACTGGGCATGAGTCCAGGTAAACGTTACATCAGTAGACACCGAAGCAATAAAAAAGATTCTATTGAAGAAATCTTCAATCACATCCACACCAATTATTTCAATAAACATCCCGATAAATTACCACATCCTGAATGGTTAAAAGAGAATTTACCCTTTATGGGTGAAGTTCTTTTGGGTCATTTGAGATATGGTACACATGGTATCAATAGTATTGAATCTTGTCATCTTAAGGCAGAATAATTGGATTTCCAGAAACTTAGTCTTAGCAGGTAATTTTAATTTGACGAATGTTGATGAATTATTTAATAATTTATTGAGTATTGGTCAATATCCAAAGGAGAAATCTGATACGGTTACTGTCCTTGAAAAAATTGGTCATTATTTGGATGAAGAAGTAGAAAGCCTTTATAAAAAATATCGTGATGCAGGGCATGAAAATCCTCATGTAAATGATATGATTTTTAAAAATTTAAATGTTCAACAAATTCTTGAAAATTCTGCAAGGGATTTTGATGGTGGATATGTTATGGCAGGAATGATTGGGCATGGAGATGCTTTTGTAATGCGAGATCCAGGAGGAATACGTCCTGCTTATTATTATAAAGATGATGAGGTTGTTGTTGTAGCATCTGAACGTCCTGCTATTCAAACAACGTTTAATGTTCATATTTCTAAAATTAATGAATTACCCCCAGCACATGCTGTTATTGTAAAAGCGGATGGGCGATGTAGTATTGAGCAATTTACGGAGCCTAAAGACCAGACTTCTTGTTCTTTTGAATCCATTTACTTTTCTAGAGGAACGGATCGTGATATATATTTAGAACGGAAAAAATTAGGTGAAGTACTAGGAAAGCGGGTTTATAAATCATTGAAAGGAGATTTAGACAATACTGTTTTTAGCTTCATTCCCAATACGGCAGAAACCTCTTTTCTTGGATTAATTAAAGGCTTAGAATCTCAATTAAATGAATTGAAGATTAATCAAATTAGAAAGGAAAATGGTGGTTTAACTGATGAACGAATTACAGAGATTTTAAATAAAAGAGTCCGAGTTGAAAAATTGATAGTCAAGGATGCCAAATTGAGGACATTTATTGCTGACGATAGTTCTAGAGATGAATTAGTCGCTCATGCTTATGATGTTACGTATGGTATTGTAAGAAATCATGTAGACACTCTTGTTTTACTGGATGATTCTATTGTTCGAGGTACGACTTTAAAGAAAAGTATTATACGGATTGCTGCACGGTTATTACCCAAAAAGATCATTATTGTTTCTGCTGCGCCTCAAATTAGATTTCCTGATTGTTATGGGATTGATATGTCTAAAATGAATGATTTTGTAGCATTTCGGGCTTTAACTCAATTATTACGAGAAGATAAAAAGGAGCATTTATTACATGCAACTTATGCGAGGTGTAAGGAAAATGAGAATTTACCTGTTGATGAAATTCAAAACCAAGTCATTGAATTATTCAATACTTATAGTCAAGAAGAAATATCGAAGAAGATTGCTGAAATTGTAAAACCTGAAGGTATTGATATTGATGTTGAAGTTATTTATCAAAGTATTGAAGGATTACATGAGGCTTGTCCGAATAGGAAAGGTGATTGGTATTTTTCTGGTCATTATCCTACACCTGGTGGAAACAGGGTAGTGAATCGGGCTTTCATGAACTTTATGGAAGGTGTGAATACTAGAGCATATTAAAAATTAAAACGGCTTCGAAAATTTCGAAGCCGTTTTAATTTTATTTCAATATTTCTAAAATTTTCAATTCCACTCGTTGATTTTTCTTTCTTCCTTGGAGTGAAGTATTATCTGCAATTGGCATTGTTTTTCCGTAACCTCTATATTGAACTCTATTTTCTGAAACTCCATTTTTAATAAAGTAATTCATTACCCTTTTAGATCTTCCTCTAGATAATTCATCTGCAAAAGAGCTACTACACCATCCGTTGGTATGTCCTCCTACTTCTACAACTAAATTATTGTTCTTTAATAAAAAGGCTAAGACTCTTTCTAGTTCTGTAAATGATTCATCTTTCAAATCACTTTTATTGGCATCAAAAAAGATATTGTTCATGGGGATGACTTGTCCTACTTTAATGGGAACAACTTCTATGTTTTGATTTAATTCTACATACTCTGGAATCAAGTCTTTATTTTCTTTTAATTTAGGAGGGCCTGAAGATTCCATCCTATCTTTTTTCAATTCTGCTGCAGCAGCAGAAAGTGATTCTTTTTCATTTTCTTTTGCTAGTAAGTTCACTTCATCTTTTAATTCTTCTTTGATGGGTGCTTCTAATTCTTCTTTGAGTTCCTCTTTTACTTCTGCAAGAATTAATGCTTTCAATTCTTCTTCGATATTATCTGTTTTTATTTCTGCTTTTAAGGATGGTATTTCATCTAGTTCTTTTCTATTTTCTCTTTCTAATCTAATCGCCGCTTCTTCCAATGCTTTTTCATCCGCTTCTTTTTTCAGTTCAGCTTTGATTTCATCCATTAATTCATCTCGTAATTCTGCTCTGATTTGTGCTAATAAATCTGCTTTTAATTCTGCTCTAATTTTCGCTTCCATTTCTTCAAAAGAAGGTTGATCTTTTGGGGGTTCATTGGTTGAAACTTCCTCTTTAGGTTCTTTAAAGGGGTCTGGAGCAGGTTCTCTTTTAGGTTCTTCTTTTACCACAGGTTGATCCGCTTCTTTTTTCTTACCATATAATTTCTCATACATAGAATCGACTTCATCATTATTTTTTTTCGGTTTAACCGTTGAAGGAGCATCATTATTTACAATGACTTCATTTGGTTCTTCATTAAAAGGATCTGAAGCAGGTTCTTCTTTAACTACGGGTTGGTCTTCTTCTTTTTTCTTTCCGTACAATTTCTCATACATGGAATCGACTTCCTTATCATTTTTATTGGCTCGATTGGGTTTTGATTTTGGTTTGGAATTTGGTTTTGTAGAAGTCTTTGGTTCATCTGAATTACCATATAACTGGCTATAATATTTATTCTTTAAATATTCTAATTCAGAATCTTTACCTGTCTTTGCTTTCGGTTTGGGTTTAGAAGGTCGAGTGGTTTGAATACCTGATTGGTCATAATCATAGGCTGTTGTATAGCTAGGTTTCGCTTTGTTTTTTTTCTTTTGCTTTAATGCTTCTAATTCTTTTTCCAAGCGTTTTAAATCTGCATCTAATTTTTTTTCTTCTGCTGTAGGCGGTGCATCATTGTATATTAATAAAGGATCGTCGGGACTATCAGAATCCAATTCTTCTAAATTTTCATTGGATAACTCCATACTTTCACTGACGGGAAAATAACCTTCGATATCTGCATATACTTCTACATTTTCGCCGTAAGGCAAAACGACCTGATATGAACCATCATCTTTAGCATCAGCGATATTTGCTTCTTCCTTTTTCTTTTCTTTTCCTAAGGTATTGTATTTTAATTTTGCTTGAATGGGTTTATTCGTAGAAACATCAATAATTTGACCTGTCATTAATAAAACAGGTTCTGGTCTTGCTTCTTCTGGAAGTAAAATTCTAAATAAATCTGACATTCCCACACTGTTGTCTCTTGAAGAGAAATAAGCATATTCTCCAGATGCAGGAATGGTATAATTATAGTCATCATCAGGAGAATTAATCTTTGGACCTAAATTTTTAGGTGTACTCCATTTTGTCCAAGAATCATCTAATCTTTTAGACATGAATACATCAATGCCTCCATGGGTATAATGTCCATTACTAGAAAAATAAATCGTCTTGTTATCTGCTGCTATAAAAGCACTACTTTCAATATTAACCGTATTGATTGTACGTCCCATATTTTTGGGTTTCGTCCACTTTTTACCTCTTTTGAAGGAAACATATAAATCTCTATCTCCAAAACCTTCTTTTCGTTCAACAGATAAAATCATTACATTTTCATTTACATTAATATTATAATTTACATAAATATTATCATTGTAATGATCTTCAATTATTATCGATTTGGGTGCTTGCCAATTTCCAATATTTCCTTGTGAAAATGATAGTCCGTCTTTAACATTTCTTCTATAATCGTTTCCCAAATACAAGGCATTACCTGAAGGGTTTACAGAAACTACGAAGTTATGTGAAATCGTATTTAATGGTGCTCCAATGTTTTCAGCGTAACTCCATTGATTATTGGTTTTTCTCCTTGCAACCCAAATATCATCTTTATTTTCTTCTCCTAAATTGTCTGGGTGAAGTTTTCGAGTAAAATATAAGGTATTCCCGTCTGGTGAAATGATGGGTAATCTTTCTGCAAAACTGGAATTGACGCTTCTACCTAAATTTTCAGGCGAAGGGACTGTTTTCCTATATTTTATTTCGTCTATCTGCGCTTTGATTTTTATTTCTCCATGATGATCGCTGATACCAATGGCATCGATTTGATTTTTGCCTTTAACTGCTTTTGTATTTAATTCGACTTTGCATTCTTTTACATAAAAATCTGTAGGGGAAAAAGTATGCCTAAACATTCTATAAGGCATTAATCCTGGTGGTTTTGGATTTTTATTTTCATAGACTACTTTTTTCTTTCCTTTATTATCATATAAAATGATTTTAGTAATCGCTCCTGGATTTAAGTTTTCTGCTATATATATTTGCTTAACATTTTTTACCCCATTGCTAAATCGTACTGTGATATGCTCAGAACCTCCATCATTGTTTTTGGATGCCCAAGCCCAACGTTTTAAATCTCTAGGACCAATTGCATTGGGAACTCCCAATATTTGTTGCGCTGAAAATGAATGATCACCTTGTACATTGTTATCATGTTGGCTAGAAAAGTTAACCACTTCTGATGCCCAATGTATTTTTTGTGCAGTAGATTTTTCAAAAGAAAAAACCAAAAGCGCAATAACAGTTATAAGTCTAATCATACTTAATAGTATTTAAAATGATCTTATTAATAGACATTCTTGCGAAGGATTGATTGTAATCCAATCTACTTCGTTCTTTTCCTTAAACGTAGCAGTTGCTATGCTTTTTGTAAATCGCCTTGTTTATTTTCAAAAGAATAATTTGGCTTGCATAAAAAACAATTCGTAATAATGTCTAATCTATCTCAATATAAGATTAAAAAATAATACTAATTTGTTGACGGAATTGATTAAGTAAAAAATAACTATTCATATGAAGAAGAAAATATTAATTGTATTAGCCATCGTTTTTGTAATTATTCAATTTTTTAGAATAGACAAAACAGTTCCTTCTTATGATATGAGTAAGGATTTAATTGTAATGACTCAACCAAGTCCAGAAGTAGAACGCATTTTACGAATCGCTTGTTATGATTGTCATTCTTATGAAACAGCATATCCATTTTATACGAATATTGCACCTTTTTCATGGTGGATAAAAGGACATATTAATGAAGGTAGAGCAGAGTTAAATTATTCGACTTGGGGAGATTTTCCTGTAAAAAAATTAGGTCATATGATTGATGAATCTTCTGAGAAGGTTATTGAAAAAAAGATGCCGCTTACACCGTATTGGATGTTGCATTGGGATGCAAAATTAACGGAAGAAGAAAGAAAAACTTTAGGAGATTGGTTTAAAACTTTGGAGCAATAAAAATCGGTGCTGAAAACTCTTTATCATTTGCTGATTTCAAGTATAAATAATATTGACCTTTCGCTAAATTTTGAATTGGAATTTCGAATTGATTTGAATGTAAAGTATTGTACATTACTTTTTTACCCTGAACATCAAAAATAGAATATTCAAGCATCTTTTCTTTACTTTCTAACCTAATGGTTTCTATTGCTGGATTAGGGTAAAATTTAATGTTCATATTAGAATGTATGGGAATCACAGATGAAGTGAATGGACTAAATAATTTCATGATATATACATCTGAATTGCCATGTCTTGAAAGGTGATCAACTTGTATTCCTCCAATGATATAAATGTTTTCATTATTGGTGATAATATCATTTCCAATTTCATTCAAATCATAACCTAATGAAACTTCCCAAACGAGATGACCATCTGGTGCCATTTTGATTAGCCAAATATCTGATGCGCCTAGGTTTGTACTTACATTTCCATTGGATGAAAAGGTATTGCCTGTTGCTAAATAATGACCATCTTCTCCTTCTGTTACTGAAAGGAAATAATCAACTTTTGTACCTCCTAATGCTCTTTGCCAAATTATGTCTCCATTTGCAGAAAGTTTCGTCATCCAAGCATCGGTTTGACCATGATTATTAGTGACATTGACATCATTTGACAATACTTCCCCTACTATTAAAATTTCTCCCGAACTTGTTTCTATTACATCGTAAGCTTGATCGGCTGAACTCCCTCCTAGGTTTTTTTCCCAAAGTAATTCTCCATCTGTGTTAATCTTGATGATCCAAAAATCAACTCCTCCTAAATTATTACTTACATCGCCGTCTGTACTAAAAGATGTGCCTATTATTATGAAATTTCCATCTTGTGTTTCTATAATTTCGTTGGCTCTATCTTCACCAGAACCAGCATATGTTTTTTCCCAAAGTAAATCTCCTTGTTCATTGGTTTTTATGATCCAAAAATCGGAAGAACCATGATTAAAACTTATGTCTCCATTTGTAGAAAATGTAGTTCCTGCCAACATATATCCTCCATCAGAAGATTGTATCACACTATTACCAATATCATCAGAAGAACCACCAAATAGTTTCGACCATTCTAGATTACCATCTTCATCTGTTTTGATTAAAACTACATCTTTTCCTCCATGATTATTTGCTACATTGATATCATTAGAAAAGGAAAAGCCAGTAACAATAAAACCATTATCAGAAGTTAAGCTAACTGCATTCCCTCGATCATCTTGTGTTCCTCCTAATGATTTTGACCAAAGCATAGTACTATCTGTGCTCATTTTTGCTAACCAAATATCTGTACCTCCAAGAGAATCTAACACTTCCTCATCATAAGATAATGTTACGCCTGTAAATACTAACTGTTGATCATGCGAAAAACAAATTGAATAGCCCCAATCATCTTCTCCACCTCCAATTTCTTTCTCCCAAACTATGGTTTGTGAAAAAGAATAGGTTGAAAAGAAAATACTTAGAATAAAAATGAAAAATTTCATACGGAAATATACAACCTAATTTTTAGTGTATAAAATCTAAACGGGCTGCAAGAACTATATGCTTACTATTCTACTTTTTTTCTAATTATCACCCTTCTTAATTCGAATAATTTTACCGTTATTTTCATCGGTTAATACATACAGTTGACCATCTGGACTTTGAGCAGCTTTTCGAATTCGATGACGTTCGGTAATAAATAATTCTTCTACACTTAGGATTTGATTATTTTCTATCACTAATCTCCAAAAATTCCCTTTTGATAAACCAGGGACTATTAAATTATTTTTCCATTCTGGGAACTCTGTTCCAGTATAAAAAGTCAGTCCAGTAGGAGCTACCGTTTTATACCAAGACCATTTAGGTGGATAAAAATCTCGATCTAGTTTAGGAGGAATATAATCTCCTCTATACTGGCCCGTACTTATAATTGGCCAACCATAATTAGCGCCTGATTCTAATAGGTTAAGTTCATCTCCTTTGTGAGTACCGTGCTCTGAAAACCATATATTATTTGTGCGTGGATCCATGGTTATACCTTGAGCAGCTCTTATTCCCACTGCATAAATCCCTTTAATAGCATTTTTCCCAAAGTCAGGATTATCTTCAGGTATGCTTCCATCAAGATTAATCCTATAAATTTTTCCTCTTTGATCTTGATAATTTTGGGCAATTGGCATTTTGGGTTGTAATGCATCTCTAAATAATCTTTCTCCAACGGTGATATATAATTTATTATCACTCCCTATTATCATTCCCCCTCCGAAATGGAACAGTCCATCTGCATAGGGTAAGGCGAGTAAAATGGTTTCTACATCTATAAGTGAATTATTTTTCAGCTTCGCTCTAATCACTTTAGTAGCATATTTTTTTTCTTTTTCAGAAACGTATGATATATACAGCCAATGGTTCTCAGAAAAATTAGGATCAAGAACTACTTCAAATATTCCTGCATTGTATCTTCCTTTAAAACCTTTTGTTACTTTTGGAAATGTACCCATTGGATAATTTTCATTAATGATCAAAAGACTATCTGCAAGATCCTTTGGAAAGCCTTGAATTATTTCTTTCGTTTTGTTCGTCAAATTAACTTTTAAAAGATTGCCATCCTTCTCAGAAACAAGTGCTTCGTCATTAGAGAGAAACGCCATGCTCCAGGGGCGTTTCAACTTTTCCATAACAATTTCTTTTTGGGGTTGTGTAATCCTTTGAATTGTATTTTTATTTTGAATTTTTACTTCATTAGTATTACATGAAAAAAAGAATAAAAGAAATATTGGAGCGTAATTAAATATGCGTTTAAAAAGCATAATGATTTATAAATTATTAATGAAGTGATTTAAGAACATAATGTTAATTTCTTTGCAAGCCATTGAAAAACAATACCGATAGCTATCGGTATCAGCTTTTTATCGATCCATAGCTATCCCGATAGCTATCGGGAATGAATCTCAAAAAGAGCTTCATCTTGTTCTTCAAGCATTTACAAATCATTTTAACATTAGTTTTTAAATCACTTCAATAGTTGACTTTTGCCTTAATAGAATCTTGTGCCATTAATGTATTGGGTATAAAATAACATACGATGATATGTTAGAATTATATTCCTTTTCATTTTAATGATTTTTATATTTTATATATTTCATCGTTTTTTATTTGTTGAAATTTTATCAACGATATACCATTCATCTTCGATTTTCATCATATTAAAATAATCTGTATAGAGATATTCTTCTGTATAAATAAAAACTTTAGCAGAGGCAATTGTATTTGTTACGTCAATAGAAATAATTTCACCTCCTGCATTTTTTCGACGAGGTCTTAATTTAAAAAAACTTAGATAAGTTGCTCGATCATAAATTATAACATCATTATCTTTTATATTTTTTAATTGGCATGTTCTGTGCATTGCTTTTCCTATTAGCGTAGTATCTCCAGTCATCCAACCTTCGAAATACAAATCAATTGTTTGTGTAATTTTTTCTTCTTCTTTTTCGTTAATTACCTTCAGAAATTTTTCTAAAATATATGGGTTGGTTTGGGCAATTGCGAAGTCAATATTTATTAAAAGCCATACGCTAATACATAAGATTACTCTTGTCATTTTAATTTTTTTGAATTATTTAATAATAAATAGGTAGTGTGAAACAATGGTTTGTACACATTGAACAAAACTCAAATAATTCAGCAAAAAATGTGATAAAAAGAAGATTGGATTGGTTCTATATTATAAAACAGAACCCATTTTATAGGGCTTTTGAGGCTTTTATCTCTTTATATTGAGCAGGAGTTACATTTTTTAATTTCTTGAAAGTTGTAAAAAAATTGGACTTTGATTTAAATCCAACTTCATAACCAATCCCTTCTAAGGACATTAAGTTATTGTTTCCTAATAATTCACAAGCTGCTTCTACTCTTTGTTCATTAATAAATAATTTGAAGCCTTTGCCTAGATTATCATTTAAAAGTTGAGATAGTCGATGAGGTGTTATTTTGAGTTCATCAGCTACATTACTTAATTTTAATTCTTTTTCCGTAAAGATTTTTTTGGTCTTCATTAATTGATCCAATTGTTCTAAAAGATTTTCAGCTTCTTTAGAATTAATTTTTTTGTTAATGTATTTTTCTTCAGATTGTTTTGATTCTATTTCAAACCATTGATTATTAAAGTAACCAAATGCCAATAAGTATAAAAAGAATGTAAAAGCAAGAGGCCCAGTAATGTAGTAAGCCATTGAATTCCCAAAAAAAGCAACAAAAAAAGCACCTGCTATAATTACATTTCCAAAATAAATGATAGATAGCCATTTATACTTTGCACTTAATTTATTTTTTGATTTATAAATTTCTATTAATTGGGGTATTAATAAAAAACTAGTTGCACAAATACTTATAAACCAAAAGATATAAATAGATTGAACAACGTATGTATTCCAAAACAAAGGTTCAGTTTGATATGGTTTGATCGATCCAATTAAAATAATACTAATTAATAATCCTATTAAAGACCATTTCCATCGATTAGGTAGTATTTCAATTTCATTTATAACTGATTTTAAATAATAATATAAGAATGGACCAATAAATAGGCAGGCTGATAATCCTATTTGGAGGTAAATTTTTGGTAATTCCGAATCAAAATAAAGCAGAACAGATTTTCCTATTCTAATACTCAAAGCAAGTACCAATGCACCCAAAAGATATTTAGAAAGGCTTTTTTGTTTCGTAAAAACTAATAGATTTAGACTTAATAAAACACCATTAAATACACCAAGTAAACTGAAAAAAAAAATTACATCACTCATTAAATATAGGAGTTGAATCCTTTAAAAATACTTATAAAGTTAATCTTTTAACTACAATTCTGAATATGAAAGTATTTCTATTTCATTCTTTAAATTGTTATTTTATAAAATCTATAAAGTTCGTTGGTACATGATCTGTGAGCCAGACTCCATTATCTGAAAAATAAAATTTATATCCTTCATCAAACATTTCTTTTGCTTTAACATGTAGGACTTTTATTTTTCCATGTCTTTTTCCCACAGTAATTGCTGTATCTAATTCATGAGAAAGATGAACATGATCTCTATTTCTTTTTAGTAAGCCTTGTTCTTTAATACTTTCTATAAATCGAGTAGCAGTACCATGATATAATATTTCTGGTGGCTCTACTGGTTTATAATTTAAATTGATAGAAAGTGAATGCCCTTGGCTGGCTCTTATTTTTGTTCGTGTTTCATTAAAAGCAAAACGCTTTTTATTATTTTTTTCTACTACTTCCTCTAATTGTAAAAATGTTATGTTTCTATTTTTATTGGAGAGTTTTTCTAGTAATTCATTTGTATCTACCCAACCATTTTCATCTAAAGTTATACCGATGGTTTCTGGTTTATGTCTAAGGACTAAACTCAAAAATTTACTTATCTTTTTTATTTGTTGATCTTTCATTTTAATAGTTTGTTTATAATTCAAACTATCAATTTTCTAAAAGAGTTCCATCTTTCAAATAATTATAATTTTGAGGGACCTTGTCCTACTTGATCTCTAATAATCATTTCATCTTCACACAAAGGAATCAACTCCGATTGGATGAAAGGATTTACTTTATCATAGATATGATGAGGATATAAAAGATGAATATTTGGCCCAGCGTCTAGTGTGAAATAAATCGGAAGGTTTGTTTCTTCTCTGAATGTTTTTATTCGATTAATCATCTCCAAAGAATTCGGTTGCATCAAAATATATGCTGGATGGGATGTCATCATTAATGCATGCAATGTTAAAGCTTCATTTTCAGTAATAATCCCAAATGTTTCTAAATCTCCTTTTTTCATTGCATCAATTAATCTGGCTAATCTATCATTTGCCTGTTGATAACGAGGTTCAGCATAATCGTTTCCTTCCATTAATGCATGACCTGCTCTACTAGATACTGGCTTTTCTCCTTGGTTAACAATTAGGATATCATCATGAAAAGAATGGAAAATTGGATCTATTTCATCTCCGTAAGGAATTCCAAATAAATTTGAAGCTTTATTCATAACAGCAGTTTCCCCCCAAATGCTCGCATGTGGAAACAGAGAACGGCAAGCACTTCCAGAACCCAATCTAGAAACGTATGATGCTTTTTCCATTAAACTTTTTTGATCAGATAAGGTCCCAAATAGTTCATTTTCTACAGAACAAATGCACAATGATAATGCACTCATACTTGATGCAGAAGAAGCAATACCAGATGAATGTGGAAATGAATTTTCTGAATGTATTATAAATTTTAACTGCAATATAAATGGAAAAATATCAGAAATGCTCAACATAAATTTCCTAATTTTTGCAGCAAAAGCTTCATTCGGTTTTCCTTCGAAAAAGAATTCTATATCGATTTCTTTATCTTTAGTTTTTTGACTGGTATACTTCATTTTCGTTTCCGTATACGCTTGGTCTAGCGTTAGACTTATGGATGGATTCCTTGGCAATTGAATACCATATTTACCCCAATATTTAACCAATGCAATATTAGAGGGACTCTTCCAAGATATTACTCCTTGTTTATTATGATTTTCTGGTAGCGTTAAAGCTGGGTTTTTATAATCCATCATTTTTAATTTAAGTCAAACCTTCGCACAAAAGTAAATTATTAATTTTCATGATTGTTTGTTAAAAGCATGAACTTTATTTAAAAACTAGAAAAAAGGTTACATTTTTAGTTTAAAACCAAATATTCCTTCTCAAAAAGAAATCAAATGAAAATTAAAAGCCTAAAGATTAATGACTCTTTAATCTTAAAACCTGCTCATACAGATTTTGCAGAAGAAATTTTTTCAATCGTTGACCAACAAAGAGAATATCTAGGAGAATGGCTTTCTTGGGTTTCATTTACTAATGCTGTTGAAAACACTCAAAAATTTTTAACTTCTGCGATGCAATGGAATATTGATGGACATCAAAATACATGGTTTATTTTTAACAATGGAAATATTTGTGGATCTATAGGATACGTGAAAATAAATCACGCTGACCATAATGGTGAAATTGGATATTGGCTTTCTGAGACAAGTCAAGGCTTGGGTATAATGACTCAAGCGTGTCAAAAAATTATTGAATATGGTTTTACAAAATTAGGTTTCAAACGAATTGAAATCAGGGTCATTAAAGAAAATGAAAAAAGTATAGCTATCCCCAAAAGGCTACATTTTACAGCAGAGGGTATACACAGACAAAGTATATTTTTACATTCAAAATTTTGGGATACATATATGTTTAGTCTCTTACAACAAGAATTTATGGCCAAAAAATAAACGGCAAAACGGCATCTTTTATCGTTCATTAAAAAAAGGCGTGATTTATAAATAAATCAGGTCTTAGTTCCTATATTGTTAGATATAAAATTGATTAATACGTTCTATTTGGAAATTTAAACGTATTAATAAAGAAGATCATAAACTTTAAATTCATTTGTTACATGTTCAGACACTTAAGAAATATTTCCTTCATTCTTTTAATCTCTTCCCTTGGATTACAAGCACAAGATCGATTATCCTATGGTATAAAAGCTGGATTAAATTTTTCTACCATTACTGGGGAAAAAGAATCAGATACTCAAGGATTAGTACTAGAGAAAGGTGGTTTTGTCACAGGTTTCCACGTTGGAGCAATTTTCGACATTTATATTCTTGAGGATAAATTTGGTGTAGCGCCAGAATTATTGTTTTCACAAAAAGGAGGAAAATACAGATATGATGGCCCTGGTTTTTTACCTATTGAAACAACAACAGGAACTCTTAGTACAGTAGGTACTCGAAAAGATGTTATATCTGTAGTAAATTCTTACATCAATATTCCAGTCATGTTTTATTACAAGCCACTAGAACGATTAAAAGTTTCTGCGGGCTTTGATTTGGGTTTTCTAATCGCTTCTTCAGGAAATGGAGAGACTCAATTTTTCTGGCGAGACACCAATGGTGAAAATCAAGTTTTAACACTAGAAATAGATTATAACTACTATAGAGATAAAGCAGGTGAAGCAAGTTCTGATGATATTAATACTTTAACCTTTAATAATAACTCTAGCAGTATTGAATATCCTACAGCAATTGGTGCTTACTTTTTTGAATCTGAAAAAGATGGTAATTTTTATAATGTTTTTGATTTGGGTTTGGATTTAGATGTTACTGTATTTGTCACTAAAGGGATCAGTTTAGGCGTTCGTATGAATTATGGTCTTTTAGATGTATCTAATAATAATTACGATTTTTCTAAGGTAAACCCTAGTATTTCTAGATCAGATTCAGATAAAAATCTATCTTTTCAAGCTGCTCTTGCGTTTAATTTTTAAATTTACTTTTCAATTCATTAAAATAATTATCAATATGAAAACACTCAATCTTTTTGTCCTTATTTTTTTATCATTTTTATTCATTGGAAATATTAACGCTCAGGAAGAAGTCAAAAACTCTGTAAATGGCAATTCAGGAACTTACGTTCGAGCAGCTCTAGGATATGGTTTTGGTGCAGGTGTCAATTCTCCATTAGGAGAAACTTTAGAAACCTCTTTAGGTGCAGAAATATCAAATATTGGAGAACCAAATCAAACAAATTCTAATATTTATGGATCATATGGAAAGGGGTTTAGTGCTACAATTGCAGTTGGTCACAAATTCAATAAGTATTTCGGAATGGAATTAGGAGCATCTTATTTGGTTGGTGCTAAACAAACAATTGTTGATATTAGTACTGCTGCTGGAGGGAGTGATATTTCTGAAACATATACTCGACAATTCAGAATAAAACCTTCTTTGGTTTTTGAAGCAGGAGATGGAAAAATTGTTCCTTTTTCTAGATTAGGATTAGTTATTCCTGTGGTTGGTGCTTCATATGGAGAGAGAGAATCTAATGATCCCGCTTTATTAAGTAGTTTAGTTCCATTATTATACCCGAATGCTGTTTCTTTTTCTGGAGAATCTGTTGCTAAAGGTAAATTTGCGATTGGCTTTGAAGGTGCTATTGGTGCTAAATATAATCTTAATGATAAGATGGGTATTACTGCGGAATTATTCTATACTTCATTAAGAGTAAAAAGAAAAACATATGAAGTAAAAAGCGCTACTTTAACGAATAGTGATGGTACACAAGAAGATGTATTAGAATTATTATCTCTTGCAGGAGTTAATCAATTTACTGAATATAAAGATGAAATTAATCAAGAAGAGCTAGCCGAATATATTGCTACTGCTGGCGATGCTTATGGTACAGAAGATTTCCCTGCATGGTCTTTAAGAGAAGATGGTTTGTTTAATGCTGTAGGTTTAAATGTTGGATTTACCTTCCAATTTTAATATTAATATTTACTATAAAATTTAGAAAATGAAAACTATAAAATTTCTATTCCTAACTCTATTTATTCTTTGTTTTTGCTTTACTACTCAAGCTCAAGAAAAAGTTGAAGAAACCAAAAAGAAGTCTGGCTTTTTTGTACGAGTAAATGGTGGATATGGATTCGAAGGAATCGATGCTGTACAAGGACAAGACTTAACAGCTACATCTGCAACAAATATATATGGTTCTTCTGCTCCAGGTTTAAATCTAGGAATCGGTGTAGGCTATATGTTCAATAAATTTGTTGGGATTGATTTAGGTGTTTATTACACTTTTGGTAAAGAAAAATTTACTGAAGTTGTTCAAGAAGATCTTCCTTTAGGACTTGTTGGTGGTAGTACTGAATTTACTGTTTTAGAAGCTTCTATCTTCCAAAAATATACGAACCGTACTACTCAGTTACGTATTACTCCTGCGCTTATCGTAAGAGGTGGAGATGGCAAAATAGCTCCTTATGCAAGAGTTGGTTTAGTTATTCCTGTTGCTGGTAAAACATCAACTACAGTAGATGGTACATTAACTACTTCAGAAATTCCTACGAATATAGGAGGTATTCCTATTCCAGGATTTGATAGTGGTGTTTCTTTAGTGGGTACAGTTGATGCTGAAGCAGAAACAAGTGGATCTTTTTCTGTTGGATTTGATGCTTCATTAGGTTTAGATTACAGGATTACGAACACTATTTCAATTTTTGGGGAAGTAAATATGACTGCTTTAACCATTCGGTCAAAAGAAACGAATGTTTCGAAATATGATGGTGTTTATTCTTTACAAGGATCTCCATTATCATTAGAAGATTTAGCAGATGGGATCAATACTGCTGCTGATTTAGCCAATGTAATTCCTGGTGTGAATTTTGGTGATTTTTCATATGATGCTTTAGGTCTTTATGAAAATATTGATGAAGTCCCTGCTTCTGAAAATCAAATTATTTATGTTGATGAATTAAATTCTGAAACGAATAATCCAGCTTATAATTCTGCTTTTGATGAAGATCAAGCTATGGATGAATTGGTAAGAAGAGAAAACTTTTCTAGTATTGGAATTAATATCGGATTGAAATTTAATTTTTAATTTCAATCTTTCATTCTAAATAAGGGCTTCATTTTGTTTAAATGAAGCCCTTATTTTTTAGTCCTTAAATTATTAGACTTATGAATCTTTCTTCAATTATTGAACAAGTCAAACCCGTAGTTTTAGAAGCGGGTGCATTTATTAAAAAAGAAGCGGGTCAAGTTCAACACGAACAAATTGAACATAAAACACTAAATAATTTGGTGAGTTATGTTGATAAAACTGCTGAGGAAATGTTGGTCAAGGGTTTAAGAAAAATAATTCCAGAAGCAGTTTTCATTACTGAGGAAGAAACGGTAATACAAGAAAAAGGAGATTGGAAATGGGTAGTTGATCCACTTGACGGGACAACCAATTTTTTACATGGTATTCCTTTATTTTCTGTTAGTATTGCATTAATGTATCAGGAAGAAGTACAATGCGGTTGGGTATATGATATTATGCATGATGATTTATATACAGCTTATAAAAATGGGGGAGCTTTTGTGAATAATATTCCCATAAAAGTAAGTTCACAAAATGATTTTGGACAAGCATTATTAGTTACAGGTTTCCCTTATGGTCATCCTGATAAAATGAAAAAATATGTAGATGTCTTTTATGAATTAATGATGAATACTCGAGGAGTGAGACGATTAGGATCTGCTGCTATTGATTTGGTTTATGTTGCTTGTGGAAAATTAGATGCATTTTATGAATACGGATTAAGTCCTTGGGATGTTGCAGGAGGATCAATCATTTTAAAAGAAGCAGGAGGTTATGTTTCTGATTTTAAAGGAGAAGAAAATTATATTTTTGGAAAAGAAATTATAGCAACTAATGATAAAATACAAAAGAATCTTATGAAAATTATTGAAGATAAATTCTTATGAGAATACTGTAATCCATGGCGCCTTTTCCTTCCAAAGTTTTTTATCCATTTTTAAATTGTTACAATATTTTAAATTTATTATTCTAAGATTCTTTAAATTTAATATTTCATCTGTAATCGTTTGTATAGGATTATGAGATAGATTTAATTCTGTTACATCTTTCAGCATTTCTATATCTTCTATCGTTAATTTTTCAATTCTGTTATACGATAGATTTAATTTGAAAATTTCTTTTAATTCTTTTATTCCCCTAGGAATCATTTGCAAACCCGCTCTAGAAATATTCAATTCATTCTGAAATAATAAGGTAGAAAATATTTCACTTTCTCCTTTCAACCATAAATACAACCATCCTCTTTTATTAATTTTAAATATCTTTTTTGCTAATTCATTTATGTCTAGATTATATTTTTCTAATGAAAGAAATATTTCATTTATTCTTGATTCATTATTGGAAAAATCTTTCTTCGAATATTTTAAAAAAGCGTTTGGTATTTCATTTTCTAAAATCCTTCTTGACCTTTTTCTAATTTTTGCTTCGTCATTGGTATATAAAATAGACAATAAAGGTAATTTCAATTCGTAAAAAATATTTTTATTTTCTAACAAGATCAATGCTAATTCAATTTTATTTTCCTTAGATTCTATTAATCGAATTAAATTGTTTACTGATTTTT
>JAHDFV010000290.1 GCA_020627985.1 Saprospiraceae bacterium | reverse complement strand
GTTCAAATAAAAATGCATCATGAGTGGCATCTTGATAATCCGGAATTTCTGGAAACTCTCCCGGATTGAAGAAATAATTCGGCATGAATTTAATAATCAAAGCCATATTTACATGAACTGTTCCTTCCAATTTAGGCAATGCTCTAATATCTCGAGCTGCCATATTGAAATACATATCCTTTTCAAAACCTTTAGCTGCAATTACATCCCAAATATCATTAATCACATGCTCCCCTTCAGTCGTGACTTTCATTTTAACTAAAGGATTATATAATAGATATCTTCTATCATCCGCAGAAGCCGTTCTCATATAATTGGTTGCTCGTAAAGAAAAACCTTTCATAGCAATTAAACGAGCATATGCTGTTACAAATAATTGTTTGATGTGTGGAAAATCTGTAACATATTTTCCATATAAATTCCGATTAGCTGCATGTGTAATGGCCTCATACAATCCATGAGTACAAATTCCAATTGAAGCCCAACCTAAATTATATTTATTAATATTAATTGTATTTAATGCGGCATCCCAAGCTTCTCTACTTCTGTGAATAATATCGCTTTCTTGAATGGGATAATTATCCAAATAAAATTCAGCAACATAAGATTGACTGTTCACAACATTCTTAATTAATTTATAATTAGCATGTCTTGAATCTACCGTAAAGAAAATATATTCACCAGTTTCTTCTTCTTTCCCAAAAACAGAAACAATAGCTGCTTTATTACCGTTACCAATATAGTATTTTCCACCATTCACGATATAACCTCCATTTCCATCTTTCTTCACAACCACATCTGATGAATAAATATCAGCTCCGTGTTCTTTTTCTGATAAACCGAAAGCAAAAATATGTCCTTCATCTAAAAGTTGAGCAGCTCTTTTTTTCACTTCTGCATTTTTAGACATCCAAACAGGACCTAATCCTAAAGAGGAAACTTGGTATGTATACCAATAGCATAAGCCATAAAAACCAAGTACTTCTGTGAATGCAGCAATTCGACTGGTATCCCATCGAGCGCTTTCATTCCCTTCACCAGAAGGTGTCATTAATGTGGCAAAGATTTTCTTTTCTTTTACAAAAGTCAGAAAATCATCGTACCAAACTAAATTCCGATCATCATACATTAGTTTTTCTTTGCCTTTATCTTCAAAGAATCCGATAGTATCTTTTAGCAATTGTTGCGATTCAGCATCTAAATGTGAGAAATCCGTTTTTAATGGATGTAATAACATATTATATATTTTTATCAATTAAGAATTGAATATTTACAAAATAGTTTAAAAACAAAAATAATGAAATTCTACGAATATAACAGCGAAATTTCGCTAAATGGTGCATATGTATTTTAATTTAATACTTTAAATTGAAGATTTATTCTAAATAAGATCACATTCGTTTATTTATATGCCTATAATGTTAAATATTGAAATTCCATTTTATTTTTTTCTTATATTGATTCTCATTTCTTTTTTAAAAGAAGCCTTATTCGAAATTAAATTACGAATAGGAATAGATAGAAATTTGATCTTGAAAAATGTAAGAAGCAACTCTACTAATTTAGATCACTATTTTAATTCATTGCATAAAACTTAAATCAAAAAATAAATGCCTAGAAAAGTAAAATCTGGTTTAATACAAATGAGCCTTCCTATGACTGAAGGCGAAGGTACCATTCATGAAATCATGCAAGCCATGGTTGAAAAACATATCCCTTACATTGAGGAAGCTGGAAAACAGGGAGTACAAATATTATGTCTTCAAGAAATTTTTAACACCCCATATTTTTGTCCAGGACAAGATAGAAAATGGTATGCATCTGCTGAAACCGTTCCTGGACCAACAACGGAATTGATGCAGAAATATGCAAAGAAATATGATATGGTTATTGTTGTTCCAATTTATGAAAAAGAACAACCAGGCGTCTTATATAATACAGCCGCTGTCATCGATGCAGATGGAACTTACTTAGGAAAATATAGAAAAAATCACATTCCACATACCACTGGATTTTGGGAAAAATTCTTCTTCAAACCTGGTAATTTAGGCTACCCCGTTTTCCAAACCAAATATGCAAAAGTTGGCGTTTATATTTGCTATGACAGACACTTCCCAGATGGAGCAAGATGCCTAGGATTGAATGGTGCAGAAATCGTATATAATCCTTCAGCAACTGTTGCTGGATTATCACAATATTTATGGCAATTAGAACAACCTGCTCATGCTGCTGCTAATGGCTACTTTATGGGTTGTATTAATCGCGTAGGAGAAGAAAAACCCTGGGATCTGGGTCGATTTTATGGCACATCTTATTTTGTTGATCCAAGAGGGCAAATCTTTTCGAAAGCTTCAGAATATGATGATGAATTATTAATTGCTGAATTCGATTTAGATATGATTGAAGAAGTAAGATCTACTTGGCAATTTTTCAGAGATCGAAGACCAGAAACGTATAATCGATTAACGGATTTATAATTCGATTTATTCAAATCCATCTTTTTTTGAACTAACAAAAATCATTTGCTTTGGCTGAATATAAAAAACCGACTTCTGAGCAGGAATACTTAGATAATTTTGCCCAAAAGAAACCTTTAATGAATCCTACTGAAGCTTATTACGAAAGTTCTAGGTGTTTATTTTGCTATGATGCTCCTTGTATGAATGCCTGTCCAACAGGGATTGATATTCCCTTATTCATTAAACAAATTAATACGGGAAATACAGAAGGAGCAGCCAAAACTATTTTCGATTCGAATTGGATGGGAAATGCTTGTGGGAAAGTTTGTCCAACAGGAGTTTTGTGCGAAGGGGCTTGTGTGTATAATCATCAAGATGTACCTGTTATACAAATAGGTCGTTTACAAAACTTTGCCACGAATGAAGTGATTCAATCCGGTAAAGCGCTTTATCAGCCAGGTCCTTCAAATGGTAAGAAAGTTGCTATTATTGGTGCAGGTCCAGCGGGCATAGCCTGTGCTTGTGAATTACGAGTATTAGGATATACTGTTGATATTTTTGAAGCCAAAGAAAAACCATCTGGTTTAACCGTTTATGGTGTAGCTCCGTATAAAATTACCAATAAGGAAGTGCTCGATGAAATAGAATATTTACAAGAACAATTACAATTTAACATCCATTACCAAAAAGCAATTACGACTAAAAAGCAAATACAACAATTAGAAAAAAAGTATGATGCTATTTTTCTTGGTGTAGGTTTAGGTCCAACAGCATCTTTAAATTTGTCAGGTGAGAAAAAAGAAGGAGTTATTGGTGCAGTAGAATTCATCGAAGAACTTAGAATGAAGCAACATGAAGTAGAAGTACCAGAATCTGTTGTTGTTATTGGAGGTGGAAATACGGCTATGGATGCTGCATCAGAATCTGCAAGAATGGGCGCAGAAAATGTATATCTCTGTTATCGAAGATCAAAAGAGGACATGGGCGCTTATGGGTTTGAATATGATTTAGCTGTGAAAGCGGGTGTAAAGGGAGTTTTCAATGTGCAGCCTATAGCGGTAATAAGTCGAGGTAAAATAACAGGTGTAAAATTTGTTAGAACTGAATCTAAAAATGGAAAATTAGAATATATTGATGGTTCTGAATTTATCATTAAATGTGATATGGTCATCAAAGCAACAGGTCAAGCAAAAATGGGTAATTTTCTTTCTAAAATCCAAGGCTTAGAACTAGATAAAAGAAATAAGATTACAGTTAATCTTGATAATTATCAAACTACTAATCCGATGTACTTTGCTGGAGGAGATGCAGTAAATGGAGGTGCCGAAGTTGTTAATGGTGCCTACGAAGGGAAACAAGCAGCTCTAGGAATTCATGAATGGATTCACGCCTAGTTTCACCTTTTTTGACTTAAATTTTTAATATAATTAATCTAAAATAATATGCCAGATTTATCCATTGATTTCGCAGGAATAAAATCGCCGAATCCTTTTTGGTTAGCTTCTGCACCACCTACGAATTCAGGTTATCAAGTCATGAAGGCCTTTGATGCTGGTTGGGGAGGCGCTGTTTGGAAAACCTTAGGTGTTCCAGTTATTAATGTATCTAGTAGATATGGAGTCATGAATTATCGAGATACACGAATGGCAGGTTTTAATAATATTGAATTAATTACTGACCGACCTTTAGCAGATAATTTAAGGGAAATTGAAGAAGTCAAAAAATACTTTCCAAATCATGCGGTTATTGCTTCTTTAATGGTGGATACTAGAGAAGAATGGATTCAAATTATCAAAGATGTAGAAAATGCAGGTGCTGATGGAATAGAATTAAATTTTGGTTGTCCACATGGGATGTGTGAACGAGGCATGGGTTCTGCAGTTGGTCAAGAACCTGCAGTTTTAAAAACCATTGTTGAATGGGTAATGGATGCTGCAAAAATTCCAGTCATCACAAAATTAACACCTAATATTTCTGAGATAACAGATCCTGGTTTAGCTGCTGTACAAGGTGGAACAGATGCCATATCATTGATTAATACGATTAAGAGTATTATTGGTATTGATTTAGATAGTTATGCACCTTATCCAGTCGTTGATGGGAAAGGATCTAATGGTGGTTATTGCGGTCCTGCAGTAAAACCTATTGCTATGCATATGATTCGAGAATTAGCGCAACATCCTCAAATTAAGGATACGCCTATTTCTGGTATTGGTGGAGTTGAAACGTGGAGAGATGTTGTTGAATTTATTTTACTAGGAGCAACTTCGGTACAAGTTTGTACCGCCGCGATGCATTATGGTTTTGGTATATTACGAGAAATGGAAGCAGGTTTAGTGAATTTCATGAATGATAACGGATACGAAACTATTTATGATTTTGCAGGTAAAGCCTTACCTAATA
>JAHDFV010000289.1 GCA_020627985.1 Saprospiraceae bacterium | reverse complement strand
TGGACAAAAAACAATTAAAAGATTAAGTCAATATTTTGGATTTTCAGGAGATGAAAATTATCAAAAAGTAAAGGAACAACATCGTCAATATATTCGAAAATGGGAATCATTTTTAATTGAAGAAAATATAGATGTCATCCTCAGTCCTGTAAATGGTTTGCCAGGATATTTACATGAAAGTTCATTGGATTTAGGTTCTGCAGGAACCTATACGATAATACATAATGTTACGGGTTTTCCTGCTGGAGTTTTACCTGTAGGAACGATAAAAAAAGATGATATTTCTCCTAGGAAAAATACCATAGAAAAATCAATTCGAACGGCTAGGAAAATAGAATTAAAAAGTGAAGGATTACCTGTAGCGATACAAATTGCAGCGGCTCCTTGGCGTGAAGATCAGGTATTAAAAATTATGGATGTTTTAAATAGATACTAGACGCTAGACTTGAAATTATCTAACGTCTAGCGTCTAGTGTCTTACAATATTATAATTTGAATTCTCAATTAGATATTAAATCACAGAAGTTAGAGAAGATATCAAAAATAAATAATTAATAGCCTCCATTAAATCGACGGGTAAACCATTCAATACCTAATAAAGCTAGAATCAACCAGAAAATCCATTTATAATTAATAACTGATTTTGTTTTTAAGGAAGAATACATCACAGGTTTGACTTCATTAGTCCCCGCTAAAATTGAAGGTAAAGAATCCAATAAACTAGGATAAATAACTTGTCCACCAAATTGTTCTGCCAAAACATTTAATACACCATGATCGGCAGTGGTTTCGAATTTTTCCAATTGAACAGGACGAACTGAAAATAAACCATTGGCGGTTAATTGTTGACCATTGTAATTAATGGTTCCTTTATAGGTATAATTACCTGGAGGAAAGAATCCTGCATTTAATGAATATGAATTATTCGTTTTATTAAACGTATACGTAAAATCTTTTCCACTTTCATTTTTTATGGTCAAAGCAGCATCAGGCGTATTAATCAATTCATAACTATCATTATATAATTCAGCATCTAAAATGACAGGTTCATTTTCATTAAAAATATTTTTGGTAATGCTAACTCTGAATTTTCTTTTATCCTCTTTTAATGTCAAATAAGTCATGGTTTTTCCAATGAGTTCATCGAAAATATCATGATTTTGAAACTGTAAATAATTAAATAATTTCCATCGCCATAATCCTTCTGCAGCTAAAACACCTACTTTAATTCGGTTCACTTCACCAATGGCTAATAAAGGATATTTAGTTTCTACAGAACCAATTTTTTGATACAATAAAACCTGTGCATCCGTTGAAGCAGAATAATCTCCAAAAGGAGAAGCCAAAGGATTAAATTTTGGAAGTTCTTTTTTAATTTTTTCATCAACTGTGAATAAATTAAAATTTGGATCAACCAATGCTTGAACATTATTGGTAGAAGCATTCCCTCCTTTAATATTCAGGATCGGTTGTACTTTACCTACCTTATTCATATCAGATTGTGCACCAATAATATAAAGCCTTGGAATGTTTCTATCGTATAAGGTTTGCAATTTGGCGGCAGCATCATGGGTCGTACTAGGCAATTGATGTAAAATCACAAAATCATAAGCTGCTATTCCTACATTGTCATTTACATAAGCGATATCAACTTGATAATTTTTATTTTTAAGCACACTGGTTTTAATCGCTGAAAGATCTGGATGTGGAGAATTGGCTAAAATCAAAATCTTTTGACGAGCATCTAATACATCAATAAAAATATCCTTGGAATTATTATAAGTGGTTACTTCACCTTTGACGGGAGAAGCTGAAATACGATAACGTTGTACTCCCGCACGATCAGCTTCTAAAATAATTTCTTTTGTGGTAAAGAATTGATTTTTATTAATAATAATTTGCTCCGTTTTAATCTTTTGTGCTTTTCCATCTACAATGCGACTCACCACAAGATTGGTTGGAGCATTCGTACAATTGCGAGCAGCCACATCAATTTGTAAGCTGAATTTATCACCCAAATAAGCAATCTTATTGTGAAAAACTCGCTTGACAATTAAATCTTTATCAGGAACCGTATCTCCTAAGGCAATTGGGAAAACAGGCGCAGCCAATTTTGAACCTGTATAGATGGGATTTGAACCTTCATTGTAAACACCATCCGTTGCTAGAATTACCGCACCTAAATTTTGTCCCGTATATCGATCATATATTTCAGTAAATAATTCTGAAATATTGGTCACCTTATCATTGAATTGAAAATCAATGCCTTCTTTTACTTCTTCTCCAAAAGAAAAAGTTTGCAATTCATAATCTTCTCCCAATTGCGCTTGAATCCCTTGGATTTTAGTAACATAAGCTAGGGAATCTTCCTTCGAGATATCATTCAAAATCGATTCAGAATGATCTTGCGCTAAAACCACTACTGGTTTTTTGGCTTCAGATGTCATTGATTTCATTAAGGGAGAAAGAAGCAACAAGCAAATTGTCGTTACAGATAGAAAGCGCAAAATGCCTAAAAGAATATTCAACCATTTGGACTGTTCTCTGAAGGTTCGATCCTTATAATACAGGGCGAAAGCATATATCAAACCAGCCAACAAACAAAGGGCTGTGAACCATAAGGGATATTGAAAAACTATATTTGTCAAGACGATCTATTCTTTTCTTCGCTTTTTAAGCGTATAAATGATACATAAGAGGACAAATATACTAAGCTTTGAACTGAATTGCTTGAAATTTACCAATTCATCATATTTCTATTTTTTTGAATGTCTTAACTCAAGATAATTTTTGTGAAATCTATCACAATCCAACTCAAAAAGCCCAAAATTTAACACTTTTTCACCCTAAAACCACATGAACATGTGGTTCTGCGAACCTGTAATAGCCTTTACCTTTGTTTTAATGAAACCCATTAAATTTTTTCAAAAGTTTCCAAACGATAAAACCAAAATCGTATAAAGAATTGAAATCAAATTTTTTTACATTTTAAAACCAAATTATCATGAAAAATTTATTCTATTTACAATTTTTATTTTTAATGCTACTATCAAGTAGCCTTTTTGCGCAAACAGTTGTAACCAATACCAATGACAGTGGAACAGGATCTTTGCGTGCTGCAATTGATTATGCAAACAGCACAGCGGGAGTACAAACCATTACTTTTGATATCCCAGGTACTGGGCCACATTGGATAAATGGTCAATCGTTGTTAATAATTAATGGTACTGACGCAGTAATTATAGATGGTACGACTCAACCAGGGTATAAATTCAAGTAGATAATCTTAATACTGAATTTGCCGTATTAAATATTTATTCAGATAATAATGAAATTTATGGATTGAATATTAAAGGTACAGATTTACATGGTGTTTACATCTCTGGTGATAATAACACGATTGGTGCTGAGAATAAAGGGAATATAGTTACAGAAAATGGTGTAAGTCAAATATTCCTCGGAGGAGGTGGAAGTAATAATATAATTCAATATAATTCAATAGGTATAAACGGAAACGGTTTTGGTAATACATTAAGTTCAAAAGGAATCCTTATTCAAGGAAATACAAGTAATTCAATAAAATATAATACTATTGGTGCAAATGCAAATGATAATGAATACTTAATATATATAGGATCAGATTCACCAAACCAAGAAATTAGATTAAATAATATTGGAATGGATGAAAATGGAACTGATTATGGAACAACTGGTACAGGTATTTTAGTGTATTCTGATGGGAATTTAATAGTAGGTAATAATATAGGCTATAATAATATTGGTGTTGATGTAAGTTCAGCTTCTTCTACGATATTAACATCAGGGAATAATTTTATATGCAATGAAACGAAGGCGATACAAAGCAATGGAATTGTCCCTGTACCTACTATCTTATCTGTAACAGAAACAACGATGTCAGGTACAGCTGATTATCAAACATCAGAATCATATGTAATGATACATAAACAAAATAATGGGAATTGTGCAACAGCAGCTTGTCAAGGAGAACATGAAATATTTGTATCTATTCAACCAGATGGAACTTGGGCTTATAGCCAATCTGGAGGATTTATGCCTACTGATGTTTATACCGTTTATACGCTCAATCAAAACATTTCTGGTGAATGGAATGCTTCAGAATTTACCTCTTGTGTAACCGTAGAATGTGATATCCCTGCACCAGGAGATACCCAAGCCACAGCTATACCCATTACTTCATTTCCTTTTACCGCAACAGATAGTACAGATAATTTATGTTTGCATGATGAGTTTACACATATGGCTGGTGATCCTGCAACAAGAGATATATTTTATACGTTCACTAGCCCAGAATGTCCTGATAGTTTGAATATTATGTTTAGTGAAAACCCTGGAAGTACATTTACTGATATGGACTATTATCTATTAGATAATACGGGAAATGTTGTTGTTTTTGAAAATCAAGGTATAAGATCCTTAACCTATTTATCTCTATTACCTAATGCTCAATATTATATAGTAGTAGAGGCATACGATACGGGTATTGAAGGAACATTTACTATTGGAGTTGATGTAACCACCACCTTTGAAAACAGTAGCTATGACCCAGCTGCTGTAGTAGGGAATTTACCTTCAAATCCTTTTATTGTGACTTCATTACCTTATACAGCAAGTGGTAATACAGGAGATTGCATGACAACAAGTTCTGAAGATTTTGGCAGTTATATAGATCAATTCCATCAATTCACAACACCAGCTTGTCCTAGTGAGATTACTCTATCTACTTGTGGAATAGGGACAGATTTTGATACTTATATTATAATAACTAATTTAGAAGGAAGTTTAATTGGTGTAGATTATAATTCTTGCGGCTCTTCTGTTTCTGAAATT
>JAHDFV010000288.1 GCA_020627985.1 Saprospiraceae bacterium | reverse complement strand
ATTAGGATATATTGATATTTCATTGGATAAAATAATATTCTGTGTTGGACTAATGATATCTTCAACAGTAATCATCATTGAATCTACAGCTGTACCGCACTCTGTAGTTAGAGTATGGATCACCATATAATCTCCAGGAAATTTATATGATTCTGTAGGAGAAACACTATTGTTTTGCCAACCATTGTAGAATTCCCAATTGTGTGTACCGTTGGTTTCATTCGGAATTACTGTTACTACTAATCCATTATGATCCGTTGTAAAACTTGCATCTGGTAAACCATTCATGATGATTGTTTGTCCTTCTACCATACAATCATTTGCGTCATAAATAATGATATTAGCTGAATCTCCCGTAGAATAATTGAAAGCTTCTTCTGTTATTTCTCCATTATTCCAAATGTATTCATACGGTGGTGTTCCACCAGTAGGTATAGCAATTGCACCGCAATTAGTCGAATTGAATTGTACTGTTAATGGATCAGGTTCTACTACGTTTATTTCACCAATTTTGTATTCACAAGCATCTTCATCCATCACTGCAGTAACGTAGGTTCCTACAGGTACATTTTGAATAAAATTACTCATTACAACAATAGTTGTATCTACACTAACTAAAGTCGATTGAACGATTTGATGATCAAATAAACTGTCACCTGTTATTGTAATTGATCCCAATTGATCTCCATTACATAATGGTTCAATTACCGTTACATTAAAAGATGGTATAACGCTTTCTAAATTAAAACTTAATTGAACCATGCAATTATTCGCATCTACCACTGCTACAATAATTGTACCTTCTCCTAGATCACAAGCGATGGGTGAGTTATTATTTAATCCATTCGACCAGGTAATGTCAAAAGGAGAAGTTCCATTTAAAGTACTAATGACCACTTTACCGTCATTCGCACAAGGAGATGAAGGTTGAATTACATTCCAATCTAAATCAAGCGCTTGATTAAGTATTTCAGTCGTTGCTGATGTTGTACAACCGTATGCATCCGTTATGGTTACTGTAAACTGCCCTGGATTAGGTGTTGTTAACTCTAAACCCGTTTCGCCATTTGACCAATTATACTGAAAAGGAAATTGACCATCTGTTGCTACTGCAGTAGCAATGCCTAATCCTGAAGTTCCTGCGGAACAAGTAATGTGTTGGGGTATAATAAATACTGATGGCGTAGAACTTAATCCAACAATATTAATATTTTCCTCAGTTTGACAACCTGTTTCTAATTCTGTAACTATTAATACATATGCTCCTTCATCCAATTGATTTATTGTTGCAGATGTTTGTCCTGGGTTTATTGGCATTGCAATATTGTCTAAAACAATTGTGTAATTAGAATTTGAAGGATTTTGTATATCAATGTTAAGAGAACCGTTTGCTTGATTACAAGTAGCTTCTGTAGTTTGAATATTCAATATAGGTGATTCAGTTTGGTTTGTGATATTAAAAGATTCAGTCGTTGAACAACCCGTTTGGTTATCCGTAATGGTTACATTATATGTACCTACAGTTAATCCAGCATTTATTGTCGTGTTCCCTACTCCATTGCTCCACTCGTAAAACAAATCATTTGAAATATTACCTGTTGTTGCCATCACATTTGTAATTTCAATACGTCCATTGTCTGTATTACATGACGTTATATTTTGAACATTATAAATTACATCGAAAACCACATTCGTATTACCTAAAGAAGTAGAACCTGTTTTAGAACATCCATTTGAATCTGTAATGGTAAAGAAATAGGTTTCATCTCCTAATAACTCTAAACGATCTTCAGATGTTGGTCCATCTAACCATTCAAAATTATACGGAGCTGTACCTCCATTTACCGTTAATTCTATTGAACCCTCTCCTTGTAAGCAATAATCGGATGAAGCATTGATATCTACTTGTAAAGGATTGGGATCACATGGATCTACTTGCGGACAATCTGCAACAAAAGTAATAATATTTGAAGCGGTTGTCGTTGAACCATCAGGACATTCTGCTTCCACGTATATTTGTGTATTACCACAGGGTACATTAATTGTATGCGTATTATTACTTGAAAAGTTATTTTCCCATTCTCCTGTATTTGGATCAAGGAACCAAACATAATAATTATCACCTGATACTCCTATCTCGTCCCAAGAAACCATAACAGAAGCTATACCATCTGTGCTTACAGAATTTAATTCTGCAGTAACATTAGAAACAGTTATTCCTTCACATTGATTTGTTTCTTCACAAGGAAATGAAAATGTATAGATAGCTGATTCTACTCCTTCTTGACCATTTGTACATATTGTAGTAACGGAAACACCCAAAGTAGTACCGCAAGGTAATATTTTAGTATCGTCCTCATCAGGTGATGTATCAGAATCATAAAATTGGCCATTTATATACCAATTGAAAATATAGTCCTCTACGTCATTATTTATAGTAGAGAAAGCTTCAACATCAATTTCACCATTCGTTTCATAGCCTAGGAATTCTAAATCGAAGATTTGGACTGAAGGACAAGTTGAACTTGTTTCGCATGGAAAAGAAAAAGGAAATATAGCAGATTCGTTTCCTTCCTGACCATTATTACATAATGTTGTAACGGAAACTCCCAAACTGGTGCCACAAGGTAATTTTTTTAAATCATCTTCATCATTAGATGCATCAGAATCATAAAATTGACCATCTATATACCAATTAAATATATAATCATCTATGTCATTTGCTGTAGTTGAAAAAGCTTCTACTTCTATTTCTCCATTCGTTTCATACCCTAAAAACTCAACATTTGTTATCTGTGCTGAATTACAACCTGTAGGAGGTGTAACTATATTCTCACCAAAGACACATATATCAATATTAGTCGTATTTGGTAAGACTCCAGTAGAAGTATAATCGTATAAGCGAATATAATATTGTTGGCCTGGGTTTAAATTATTGAGGGTTAAATCTTCTAGCATATTTTCACCTCCCGCATTGTCAGCACATCCGATGGTAGAACCTCCGCAACTAGAACTTACAAATAATCGAGGGTCGTAACCAGTACTGGGATCAACATAAATAGTTACTTGTCCAGAAGTTGGTGCTACAAAAGAAAAGAATACATCTGCTACCAATACACTATTGTAGCCATCACAATTCATATCTGGATAAGATTGGCTTGCACAACCTACATCAAAAGTTTGGTAATTGCATGAACTAGAGACGGGTAAAGAAATAGCAGCACTACATTCATCATTAGATGGAACGCAATTTGAATTCATTGATGAACAACCATTATTAATATAATTATCTACTCCTGTTCTTAAACCCGAAAGTTGATTATAAAGATTTGTACCTGGACACTGAGTATAATTCGATGTACAACCGTCTTGATGACCAGAAATGTGATTCATGAAATAACCTGAACCGTTGTGAGTTGAACTACCAGCTGGATTAATATTAGAATCACAGGCTTTCCATGCTAATACTTTTTCTAATTTATCTAAAGCTGCTGCAGTTGGTGTTGTGTTCATAAAATTACCCATTAAACATACAGCGAATGTAATTATTTTGACACATATGTGCCCCTTGGACATTATTTCCTCCAGCACGCCCTTCATAAAAAGTCCCATCGGGTGCGATCATAAAATTGTATCCTAAATCACACCAACCTCTGTTAAAAACATGGTCGTACCAATACGCATTTATTACCGCATCATATGGCGGATTATCAACTCCAGCCGTATGGTGTACTATTAAATGAGTTGGTATTGTATAATCTGGATTACAGTTATGTTGCGAATTACCATCTGGACAACCCCATTGGATTCTAGTTTTATATGATGGTTGATCACAGTTACAAGTGGATTGACTTTGTTGCATCATCATGTGATGTGAACTATCATCTTTCACTGCTTTTAGTATTGGTGCATAAAATCTAAATTCTATTTGATCTGCTATTAACTCAGAAATTCCATCAATCTTAAATTGAAATTTAGAAATTGATTTATCTAAAAATTCTAATTGACCTACTTCAAATTCTGCATCTTCATGTAAATGATGATCATGCTTAATCAATTTCCAATTGGTCCATTTATTATTTTCTTCTACTCTAAAATAAATCTCACCTGCATGGTGGTTATTAAAATTCCATTTTGAAGAAAGGGTAACAAAATGATCTGGAGTTGATCTAAAATCAATATTGTATTCTGAAGAAATAAATTGATTTTTATTTTCTTCAAAAGAATTAAAGTCAGATTTAATAATAAAATCATTTAATACATTCTGAGGGGTTTCTTTCTCAGTGACTTGTTGATTATTATTTTGTGCTGTTATATTTAAACAACAATAAATAATGAATAAAAAAGTAATGATCTGTTTCATACAATAATTTTTTGTTCCTGCCATTATTGGCATTACTTTATAGTAGTAGATGAAAAAGAAAGGTTACAGTATTTACTTTAAATTCATGGAGATACTTAAAATATTCTTTACCCTAAATCCCTAAAGGGACTTTTTTTGATTTTAGAAAATTAGATTTTTAGACGTTAGATAATTAGATTCTAGACTTTTAATTATTTACTCTAAATTATTGGAAGGACTTAAAATATTTTTTAAACTAAATCCCTAAAGGGACTTTTTAGATTTTTAGATGATCAGACGTTAGACGCTAGATTTTTAGACAGTAGAGAAAACACCTTAAAATCCCTAAAGGGACTTTTTAGATTTTTAGATGATTAAAATGTTAGACGCTAGATTTTTAGACAGTAGAGAAAACACCTTAAATCCTTAAAGGGACTTTTTAGATTTTTAGATGATTAGATGATAGACGCTAAATTTTAGACAATAGATAAAACACCCTAAATCCCTAAAGGGACTTTTTAGATTTTTAGATGA
>JAHDFV010000287.1 GCA_020627985.1 Saprospiraceae bacterium | reverse complement strand
ACATTGATTTCTAAAGCAATTGCTCAATATCTAAGGACTTTGGTTTCTAAAGATTCAAAAATAGAAACTATTTTTGAAGAGTATTATGAAAAAGGGATTACCAATCAACCAGAAATTCTAAAAGCTGAGATACCTGGCATTACAGAGAAAGTATTAACCACTAGTGCTATATGTGAAAGTTGTCATAATGGAAGATTATATGGTAGCACAAAACTCAGGAACAATGGCTTAGAATTAGAAGCAATTGACAAAGGACATTTTGAAAAATCAGGAAAAGATAAGGATATCGGAGTTTTCAAGGTTCCTTCTTTGAAAAACATAACACTAACGGCTCCTTATATGCACGATGGTCGTTTTTCTACATTAAAAGAAGTCATTGATCAATACAATGATAATCTTCAACCACATCCTAATTTAGCTGAAGAATTAAAAGATAAAAACGGAGATCCTTTTCAATTCAATTTAAATGAAGAAGAAAAATGGCAATTGATAGAATTGCTGACTTTATTTACAGATAGTACTTTCTTAGAATCTCCGCAGAAAAAAACGTTTTAAAAGAACGTATCTCTACAACATTTACTTTTTAGTAATACTTCCATCATCATAAATTTCTAAACCTGAGTTTGGAAAATCTGTTTGTGTTAATTCTTGTAATTTACGAATGGCTCTATTTTGGCGATCGATTTTAGGTCCATGCGTTTTCCCTTGATAAATTGGAGTAATTTCTCCATGAGAAAATGCCCCCGTACCATCTACGTACACTTTTATAATTGGAGCTATACCCGCAGCATCTCTTAAATTAAAACGACCATAGGTACAAAAATTTCCTAAACTATAAATGATAAAACGATCATTATATAATTCCATGGCTCTGGTTACATGAGGACCATGACCAAATACAATATCCGCTCCAGCATCAACAACTGCATGAGCAAATTTACAAACGTTCCCTCTGTTTTCACCTACGTATTTTTCTGTTACACAAGGCGTATGCTGATGTTTTTTTCCCTCTGCACCACCATGAAAAGAAACAATAACTATATCACTAATCGATTCTAATTTTCGGACAATTTGTTTTGCCTTAGATATATTACGAATATCTACTGTTCCAGTATTAGGGGCAAAAGCAGCAAAGCCATATTTGACTCCATTCTCTTCAAAGACAGTATATTCATCTGAGCCTGCTAAACCTGCAAAATCTATATTTGCGTTTTTTAAAACCTGCTTGGTTCTTCTTCTTCCTTCAGCTCCAAAATCTCCAGTATGATTATTAGCAATACTTAACACATCGAAACCCGCATTGACATAATGTTCAATATAACTCTCAGGCGACCGGAAAGCATAACACAAAGCGGGATTTGAACATCTTTTTACTTTTCCTCCTGAATCTAAAATGGTTCCTTCTAAATTCCCAAAAGTTACATCGGCATCTATTAAAATGGATTCTACATCAGACAAAAGATTTCTACCTCCATTCGCTGGTAAATAATTTTTAGAGGGATAGTTCGTTCCTAACATCATATCTCCAACTCCAATTATGGCGTGTAATCCATTAGCATTTGGAGTTGGTGTTGGAGGAGAAGCATAGGTTTTTATCGATTTTTTCTTTTTCTCTTCGGCTTCTTTTTTCTTTTTCTCTGCTAGCGCTTTTTCTTCTGCTTTCTTTTTTTCAGCCGCTTCTTTTTCTGCTTTTAGTTTAGCTTCTTCCGCTGCTTTTTGTGCTTCAGCTAAAGCTTTTTCTTTTTCTACTATCGCAATAGAATCGGCTTGTGCTTGTAATAAAGCTAATCGTTCTTCTTCTATTTTTTTCGCATCTGGTCCACAAGAATATACTATGGCTACTAGGAATAAAAAAAGGCTTCCAAGAAGGAAGCCTTTTTTCAACGTTATTAATTTAATCATCTATTTAAATATAAATTATATCGTGTTGGAATTTCAATCTTTATTAATCAAAAGATTGGTTATTGAGTGAAGACATATCAATCATTTTCTGATACTCTTCTGTAGAAAGTCCATCTAAAACAAAATGAATAGGATTAACGGGTTTGCCCATATAATGAACTTCATAATGTAAATGAGGTGCAGTTGAAGTCCCTGTAGACCCAACAAGACCTATAACTTCTCCTTTGACTACTTTATCACCTTTTTTCACATTTGCTTCACTTAAATGAGCATAAAGCGTTTTGTAACCATAACCATGAGAAATAATGATATGTCTCCCATATCCTGTTTTCTTGTTGATTACTTTTTCTACTTTACCATCTCCAGAAGCATATATTTCTGTTCCTTTCTTAGCAGAAAAATCAATTCCTTTATGCATTTTCATCACTTTATGGATTGGGTGCATTCTACGTCCAAATCCAGAAAGGAAACGAATACTTTTATTTAATTTATCTTCTCTAATTGGCTTAATAGAAGGAATTGAAGCAAATCTTTTCTCTCTATCTTTCGCTATAGTAATAATCGTATCTAATGAATGAGAAAGTATGGCCATTTGACGACCTAACTTATCCGCTTTTGCAGTAACATCCAACATCAATTCTCCTGTATTAGGATATTTTGTCAGATTAGAATAACGCTTTGCACCACCAAGACCTGCATCCCAGACATCACTATCGATAGGGGTCATACCAAAAGCCATGGTATAAGCTCCTTCATTTCTATCTTTCATGTTGTCCAAGATCTTTGAATAATCATCCAATTGATCATTTAAAGCACCATATTGTGTTTTTGCTTGTTGTAACTCTCTTTTTAATGCTCTTTCGCTTGGAGAATCAAAGGTATAATCAATGATATAAAAAGCTAGAAAGGCAAAGAAAAGACCCGCACATAGATATGCGAATATGCGGAGAAGGATGACCTTTAAAGGTTCAACCACTTTCTCATAGCGTAACGTCTGTTTATTATAGACGAATTTTTCTTTTCTCATCTCCTATTAATTAGGCATAAACAACTGAATTATTTTGTGGTTTCAGTTGTTATTTAAAGTAATTCGGTAATTATATAGTTCGAAGTATTTGCCTTAGAACCCCAAATTTATACTTGTATGTTCACTTTTTCAAACTATTCGCCATAAAATCATTCAAAACAAGAGCACTTTTTAACGTATTACAGTGTTTTGTAATTTATTCGATGATAAATAACCGCTTTAAAATGAAAAATGTTTTAGAAATTTTGGCAATTTCGCATGAAATTTGAATTGTATCTTCGTTGTACAAAAGGCATTACCCTTTTTTAAACGTAATTACAGCTATAAAGTTATACATTATGACATCAAAAGAAATCAGGCAGGCATTTTTAGATTTTTTTGCTTCAAAAGAGCATAAGATTGTTCCTTCATCTCCTATTGTAAATAAAGATGATCCTACATTGATGTTTACCAATGCCGGGATGAATCAATTCAAGGATTTTTTCCTGGGCAATCGAACGCCTGAATTTAGACGAGCAGCAGATACTCAAAAGTGCTTAAGAGCTTCTGGCAAGCACAATGATTTAGAAGATGTTGGTGTGGATAGTTATCATCATACCATGTTTGAAATGCTTGGAAATTGGTCTTTTGGAGATTACTTTAAAAAGGAAGCCATTGATTGGGCTTGGGAGTTATTGACGGAAGTCTATAAATTACCTAAAGATCGCTTGTATGTTTCTGTTTTTGAAGGAGACGAAAAAGAAGGATTAGCTGCTGATGAAGAAGCCGTTTCTTTTTGGTCCAAGCATGTTCCAAAAGAAAGAATATTATACTTTGATAAGAAAGATAATTTTTGGGAGATGGGAGACACAGGTCCTTGTGGTCCTTGTTCTGAAATTCATATCGATATCAGATCAGATGAAGAACGTCAAAAAGTAGATGGGGCTAGTCTTGTCAACATGGATGATCCATTGGTCATAGAAATTTGGAATTTAGTATTTATACAATTCAATAGAAAGGCGGATAGAAGTCTTGAAAATCTTCCAGAAAAACACATTGATACAGGAATGGGCTTTGAGCGTTTATGCATGGCATTGCAAGGAACGACTTCCAATTATGATACAGATGTGTTTACTCCATTTATAAAATTCCTTGAGAAAGAATCTGGAATTAAATATACGTTTAGCTATGAAAAAGATGCAAAATCAGATATGGCGATGCGAGTGGTCGTGGATCATTTACGCGCTGTTTCTTTTGCTATTGCAGATGGCTTAACTCCCAGTAATAATGGAGCAGGATATGTGATCCGAAGAATTTTGAGAAGAGCCGTACGCTATTATTATTCTTTTTTGAATATTGATGAACCATTATTATATAAATTATTGCCGCTGTTTGCAGATGCTTTCCAAGAAGTATTCCCAGAAGTTAAAGAGCAATTGGGTCATATGACTAAATTAATTCTAGCAGAAGAAAAGCAATTTTTAAGAACCCTTTCTTTAGGATTAAAACGATTTGATAAATTAAAAATTGAAAATAATACCATAAGTGGTAAAGATGCTTTTACCCTTTTTGACACTTATGGTTTCCCAATTGATTTAACTCGACTCATAGCTTCAGAAAAAGGTTTTACTGTTGATGAAACAGGATATGAAACTGAAAGGAAAAGAGTACGTGAAATTGCTCAAGAAGATGCCCAAAAATCATTTGGAGATTGGCACAGTTTAATTGAAGCAGATGGTGTAGAATTCATTGGTTATGATTCTTTGTATTCGGACGATTCTCAAATGGTTCGTTATCGAACTGTTGAAGTAAAGAAAAAAGAACAATATCAAATTGTTTTGGATAAAACACCTTTTTATGCAGAGAGCGGTGGACAAGTAGGTGATAAAGGTTTGCTTTGGTTTGATGATGAAAAAATAGCCGTCATTAATACGCAAAAAGAAAATGATTTAATTATTCATTTAGTGAATAAATTACCTG
>JAHDFV010000286.1 GCA_020627985.1 Saprospiraceae bacterium | reverse complement strand
TGATTACCATTATGAAGCCTAACGAAGATTAGGACTTTTGGAAAATGCTCAGCTGTATAGTTGGGTATTTTCTGCAGCGGGTACTTTTCATTTCATGCATCTTCATTCAAAAAACAACTTTACTTATTGAAGAAAACTATATTAAAAAAATTAAAAATAAACCTTTTCTTAAATTTAAAATTATTAAATTGCTATATTTTAATCAAATTCAATTACCTGTTCTTCTGTTCCATCAGAATTCATCATTACAAGACTAATTAATGTTCTTCCTGATGTTTCAGAATCTTTTATTCTTTCCAGTTTTTCAACGACTATTTTATCTATATCAGCTGCATAGGTAGGCCTTTGATAGCAATGTGCATTGCAAGTCTTTCTTATTATTTCTGTGTCTTTTGTTACAATATTGGTAATATAAATCCCTGTGGTATGGCACCAAAATACGCGATCTTGATCCAGCCATTCTGCGCCATTTGCAGATTGTGCTAAATTTTCTTGTTCGAAGAATAAAAATTCTTCCTCGTCCAGAGGATTACTTACGACCAGACCTCTAAAAGTACTAGTTGCTATTAGATTTTCATGTTGCCATGAACTCCCAGAAGATACACCTGAAAAGACTGTATCTATAGGAATCCCCTCTGCTGTCATAATAATATATTTAGTAGGAGTCGTAAATCCTAATTGATATATAACATGTTCACTTCTAATATCCCATTCAGGGTTAAGACAATTTGTTTGATTTGTTAATTTAGTTAAATTTGCTCCATTATCTTGAATCTTATATATATTGAAACCTAAACTATCTTGAATATTTAACAAAATATAGCCGTCTCGTCCCCATTTTGGACGGTTAGAAAAAAAACCTTGATAAATAATTTCTTTTTGTTTGGTTACAAAATTATATTTTACTAATTCAAAAACAGAACTTAATCCATCAACATTTCGATATATAATTTCTTCAGAATTTTTAGGGTTAAAATATGCCATTTCCTTAAAAGGAAAAAGAGTCTTAAAAATTGGTTGCCCTTGCATATCTGTTAGCATTTCATGTCGCACACATACTTCTTCTACTTCTATTTTACTTTTCTTACATTGAATAAAAGTAAAACTAAAGGCTAAGAGAAAAATTAAATATCTCATTTTATTAAAATTGAAAAAGCAAAGTGAAGCATAATTGCTTCACATGCTTAAATTTAGAAGATTATTGTTTTGCGATTTTTTTAGAAATAACGCCTCTATCTGTCATCAATTGAAATATATACATCCCGTTGCTTAGATTCGAAATATCTAAAGATAAATTATTCGATTTTTCAGAACTTGTTTTATTTCTAATTAATTCTCTACCATTAATATCTAATATTTGAATAGCAAAAGGAACTGCATTTATTAAATCATATTGCAAATCAATCTCCCCATTTGTTGGATTTGGGAGGACATCTACAATACCTAATTCATTAATATTTGCAACACTTGTAGCCTGAGGATTAAATAAATGGAGAGAATATGCTGTTTTCAAGTCTTCTGGTGGAACTGGAAGCCAAACATCTAAAGATTGTCCAGTGTATGCATCTTCAGTAGCATGAAAACAGTAAGTTGTAATAGAAATATTTGCAATATTACCATTGATATTAATATCGGCTTCTGACCAAGGATGGTCAAAATAGTAACTACTCTGCGCAGTTCCGTTTGTTGAACTTAATCTATTCCAGCCATTAATTATTTGCGTACTTGGTGAAAAAACGTTTGTATATACATGCTCTACTTTAACCCATTCTCCTCCATAAACTCCAATTGGTAATCCGAGACCTGGCTCTCCAATGTTCAACCCTTCAGGAATAATGGTTTGGTTAATAGCTAGTGGCTCACCATTATGATATACTTGCCATTGTGGTCCTGTTACTCTACGTACTGATTCATAAGCATTTACCCTTCCCCAACCATTCCATAAATCATAACCAACAGAATAATTAGAAGGAGGCCCAGTTGCAATATCTGTTGAATATTTTTGTAAGATGAACTCAACATCCTCAGGTGCCAAATTATTTGGCTGATTTTGATTTATATGATGTCTACTATACATTAGAGCAGCGGTACCAGACACATGAGGGGTAGCAGCTGAGGTTCCATTGAAAGATTGATAGTTTGCATCATCGCCAACTGGTGATGGATATAAATTAATTCCATCTGGATTAATTAGCTCTAATGGAAAGTTCGGATTAATTAGAGACATAACATTTTCTGTTACTGAAGGAGCAATTATATCTACATCTCCTCCAAAACTTGAACCAAAATAAGAAAAATCTGTATCATCAGTGAAGCTATTTCCATTTGCTCCATTATAGAATTCTCCATCTATACCAGATCCACCAACACTTAATATCCAATCATCGTTGTAACAAGCTGGAAATTCTAATTCTTGAGTGCCTAGATTTCCTCTCGATGCCACTAAAATACATTGATTACGCCAAGCAAATTTAATTGCATCTCTTTGTGTAAAACTGCTTTCTGGCCCACCCCAACTATGATTCTGAATATGCAATCCATAACCAGGAGGATCTTGTGTTTCATTATACATTGCTCCTTCAACTATTGCAGGTCCTGTTACATCATCTCCAGCAAAACCTTCATCGAATATACCAAGTGAAAATAATTGTACCCCTGGGTTGTCATTCCCAAGAGCATCTAAACCTCCACCAGCAATTCCAGCAATTCCTTCATCATTGTGCCTCAATGCTCCTATAATTCCAGCTACTGCTGTTCCATGACTTTCTGGATCTGTTGTACCAGTAATATTAGTATTATTATTAAAATCCCACCCACCTTCGATTTGCGAGCCTTCTAATGTTTCATCTCCAAAATCTTTATGCGCCCAAAAAATTACATCGTCAAAAACACCAACCTTCGTGTAATTTTGTCCAGTTTCTAAATCCCATGCTGGTTCAACATTAATATGAGCATCGGGAAAATCATCAGACGGAAATAAAGATGATTGGTCATTACTTTCGAAAAAATCATCATTTGGAATTGTATGATGTACGTTGAGATGATTATAATGACTGTATACTACAAATTCTGTCATTCCTTCAAAATCAGCAATTAATACATCTAAATCTTGCTCATCTCCTAAAATAACTAAAAATACTGACCAAAATTCAGGAATTGGTATGGTCTCTCCAAGACGAGTAATAGATTGCGTGTGTGATGTTGTAAGTCTTGGATATACTTTTGAAAAAAGTGCAGAGCTAAGATCAATTCTTTCTTTTAAAGCTGCTGCTGCATCTATCATTAAGATTTCATCAATTGTACCATATCGTTTCCTTTTATTATCCACGAAATTAGTGTTCACATGTTCAGGTAAAAATTTAACGATAAATTCTTTAGCACGATGATGTGGTCTACCTTCTTCAAGTATGATTTCATCAGATCTTTTTATAGATTCGTATTTTACCGCAGTATATTTTGTTAATACATCTCCTTTCGACTTACCCATCACTAATACATCTCCTGAACTGGTTACCTCTAAACTTTTTGCGAGGTCATTTGATGCATCTTCACCTTCATAAAATTTTTCAACCTTTTGTTTACCATCTTTATCATATAATAGGGTTACTATATCTTTGTTACCTCCTCTCTCAACAGAACCAGCAATTAGGATATCCCCTTCATTAGTAACTCGCATCTTGGCAATTTTTGCTTGTTCATAAGTATTCGGAGATAAATAATTTGTTTTAAATAATTGTATCCCATCTGGAGAGAATTTAGCGATTGTAATTTGTGTTCCGTTATTTGTTTTCTTTGAATTTCCTGCAATAATAATATTTCCCATATTATCAATTACCAAAGATTCAGCTTTATCTTCCAAGCCTTCAGCATCAATAGTTCTTACCCACTCAATATCAAAACTACTATTTACCTTTATAAGTTGAATATCTTTGCCAGTATTTGATTGGCCTATTGTGCTTCCTGCAATATAAATATTATTGGCATCATCATTAGCTACTGCGAATGCATCATTCATTGAAATGTTGGGAATTTCTTCTCTATTTTCAGAAAGTAATGAACCATCTTCGCCTGAAAAATTTAATTGGACTAAATCCCATGTAGAGTTGTCAGAGGCAGAGAATCCTCTTACAGCTATATTACCATCTGTGACCAACTGTATATCAATAGCTAATTCATGTAAATCAGCATAATTATAAGTAGGGCCCCATGGTAATTCACCATTCGTATTTAGCTTTGAAATATACCAGTCGGTTTGTGTCAATGGACCTAAAGTTCCTCCTGCTAAATAAATATTATCTTCTGAATCAATACTTAAACTTGTTGGAAGATCCAGTAGACTGTTATCCAATATTTGTGACCATATTAAAACACCAGCATTTGAATACTTCAGAATTACAATATCTGTGGTTTGATTATTTGCGAAAGTCACTCCTGCAACAATTATATCACCATTGTTGTTAATGCTAGTTGTAAGTCCATAGTCATAACTCCCACTATTTCCTGCAAAAATTCGTTCCCATGCTATTTGCCCATCATTAGTGTATTTTGTAATTAAAAGGTCTGTATTACCTACTGTTTGCAGAGTGTTACCAACTATTACTAATTCGTTGTTATTAGTTAATGTCGTGGAAGTCCAGTCAATTTCATCCCATACTGCAAGGGGGAGATTAATTTGTTCTGGCAGGCCTGATGAGGTTGACCAAACTTCATTAACTAACACTTGCGAATTTAAGGTCAAAATTATCAATAGAGAAAATACTTGAGTTAATAATATCTTTTTCATCTTGAGGATATTTAATGGTTTTAAAATAAAATAATTTGTTATTAATTCCAAGTTTTCAAACTTGTGATCGATTTTTGCAGCAATTCTCGCTTTGAATTTTAACAAATATGA
>JAHDFV010000285.1 GCA_020627985.1 Saprospiraceae bacterium | reverse complement strand
TGTAATCCAACATCCCGATCAATGGAAAATTGGTCATTTAAAATACTCCTATCAACAAATTGAAGATGTTGTGAAGAAATGATCCATTCTCTATTTCCTGGAAGTTTAGTTTGTCCTGCAATTAAAGTGAAATTAGAATGAAATTTCCATTTAATGATTCCGTCTAAAATTATTTTTCCCGCAAATCCTTCTTGTTGTCCCGTTAAATCTTGACTGGTTTTAAATGCTTTAGGTTCTAAAGCTAATTGAAGGTAATATTGTATCGAAGGATCTTTTATCCAACCACTTAATTTTAATCGAACTCTTCTTAAGTTATATGCTAACTCATCTTCAGATAATGTTGAATTTGATTTATAATAACTTACATGTTGCTGCATTCTTACACCTAATTTGAAATGAACAGTAGAATCAGCAGAAGTAATTTGAAGTCCTTTTCCTATACCCAAATGTATACTGGGCTCTTTGATTTGAGAATACGCTATTTGATATAGAAATATAAATATCACTACTACAAAAATCCTTTTATTATTCATAAAATGAAGATAATCTAGGTTAAGTTTTTATTAATAAATTATAAACTTTAAAAGTAGATGATCCATCGGATTAGAAATGTAGCAGTCGTTACATTTAGTATAATATACCATACTAAATCAATTTCAAGAAGAATGTATTTTAATTCACTTTCTTGTTCTTTATACAAACCCAAATCTTACGGGAAAATTTTCTTTTGCCTCTTTTACCTATTTGGCAAAAATCAACGATATCGAAATTTACGTTATGTATAAAAGCTGTAATATCTGAAGTAGAAACTATAATAAGGCGATCAGTAATTCTTGAAGAAGATTCAATGATATGTAATACATCTTTATCAGATGCAGTACTTAATAAATTATAAGGAAGATCAATAATAATCGTATCATATCTTTTCTGAATATCTTTAATATCTGCACGATAAATAATGGATTGATAGTTAAAATATGAAATATTTTCTCGAGCATTCCTACAAATTTTCCAGTTGATATCACAACCTTCAATATTATATCCTGCAAAACACGCTTCTAAAATTATCGTTCCTACTCCACAACAAGCATCAAGGAGAATTTTTTCCTTATTTCCTTTTGCAGCAATATTCACTAAGGCTTTTGCAATATGAATACTTATTGAATTACTGTAAGAGTGTGGTTTTTCTTTATGTTTGTGCCAATCGTATTTATTCTTAATGTAAAGACCAAAACACCAGATGCCATTATAAAAACAAAGGGCATATGTATTTTTAGGATGATGATAATCTGGAGTACCTTCAATGGAATAACCAATATCTCTTAATTTTTCTAGTCTTTGATCATATTCAGTAGTGTCACCACCTAATACGATATATTCAATTTTAAAGTCTTCAATGTGGATTTCTTCTTTTTTGATTTCTTGTATAAGAGTAGAATAATCCTCAGAAAACGAAATGATATCTAATCTACTTTTAAGGAATGCACTGCTGGATGGTTCTATTTTTATATCAGAAAAAAGTAATTTATTATGATCTTCAGTATTAAAAATATATTTCGATTCAAGTTGACTTAAAGCCTGTTCTGTAGGATCATAGCCAAAGCGGTATAAATATTTTTTGATCTGCATATTTATTTAAAGATATGACAATACATAACCTAATATGGCTCCTCCTAATACAATCCACATGGAGCTTACATTTTTAAATCCAAAATTGACCGCAATACTTAAACCAGCAATAAGAATGGTTCTCCAATCTATAAGCGTATCGACTCCCATTTTCCAAAGTACTGCTACCATTATTGCGACAGCTGCTATGTTAACTGAATCTAAGAAATATCCTAAAAATTTAGATGATCTCATTTTATGGATTAATGGATTTAAAAGAAGAACAAATAAAAAGGAAGGTAAAAATATTCCAATAGTCGCTGCAATAGCACCATAAACACCATTTAATTGATAGCCTATAAATGTAGAAGTAGAAAGAACAGGGCCTGGCGTAAATTGGCCAACAGCTATTGCATCTAATAATTCTAATCGGGTCAGTAATCCTTTGCTTACCAATTCGGCATCTAAATAAGCAAATAATACATATCCACTCCCATATAATATAGCACCGACTTTCAGGAAAGTAAGAAATACTTTTAAAGTAGATAACTGCATCAATCCATAAGAAGGAATTTGTAATAAAGTGAAAGGTAAAATCGCTTTTAAATCTGCATTTCCCGAAACATGACCATTTTTAATATAAAAATATAAGGCTCCTAAAATTCCTGCAGTTAACAAGGCCAATACCTCATTTATTCCTAGGAAACTGGCAACAATAACAAGGATGCCTAAAATGGCCAATTCATATCCTTTTAATGCTTTTTTGCCAAGCTTAAAGATTGCTCCAGCGATAATAGCAAGAACAGCAGGTTTTATACCTAAAATATATTTTTCTACTTCAGGTAATTCCCCATACTCCACATATAAATAAGCTAGGATTCCCGTTAGAACTACAGCAGGAAAAATGAAGCAAGATCCAGCAATAAATAAACCTTTCCATCCTCCTCTTTCGTAGCCACAATGCATTGTCATTTCAGTACTATTTGGACCAGGTATCAAATTTGTTGCCCCCATTAAATCCAAAAAGTATTCATGACTCATCCATTTTCTCTTCTCAATGATCTCTTTTTCCATCATAGCAACATGAGCGGCTGGACCTCCAAAAGCAAAACATCCTAATTTAAAAAACACTTTTGCGATTTCTAGAAGATTTCCATTCTTATTCATGTTTTATTTAGTATGATGATGAGAGTGCAAGATAGAAGAATCTTTTTAAAGTGAAACCAAGAAATGAAGCTCTTTTATTCTTAATAATTTGAAAATTACAAATCAAAATTTTACTCCAAATAATGATGTTTATGAATTCAAAAAAAGACTTTACATAAACTTAACATGACTTTACATTTTGTTAATCTTGGCTTAACACAAAAATGAGAATAATACCACAAATTTGTACCAGAATTAAAAACATAATTAAAATGAAATCAACAACGAAAATTTTATCCGCAATCTTTTTAGTTTTTATCACAATCTCATTTTTCTCTTGTGGAGAAGATGATGTAAATCCATGCGACTTATTAGTGTGTCCTGATGGATATTTATGTATTGATGGTGATTGTATTATTGATTCAGAAACGACAAGAGTAGTTACTGGAGAAATCTTAGCCAATACCACTTGGACAAATGATAAGATTTATCAATTGTCTAATAAAGTAATCGTTCAGTCAGGTGTTACCTTAACAATCGAACCAGGTACTATAATCAAAGGAGAAGAAGGAGAACAATCTTTAGCTTCTGCTTTAATTATTGCTAATGGTGGTAAAATTATAGCTGAAGGAACTTCGACTCAACCGATTATTTTTACTTCAGTTTTAGATGACATTCAAATAGGTGAAACTGTTGGGACCAACTTGAATGCTTCGGATAGAGGTTTATGGGGTGGTCTTATACTTTTAGGTAAAGCGCCCGTTTCTGTTTCAGGAACAGATACAGAAGGACAAATTGAAGGTGTACCTGCTGATATCCCAAATACAACATACGGTGGAACAGATGCAACGGATAACTCAGGTATCTTAAGGTATATTTCTATTCGTCATGGAGGAATTAGAGTTTCTGATGGTAATGAAATTAATGGATTAACACTAGGAGGTGTTGGTTCTGGAACGATAATAGAAAATGTAGAAGTTGTTTCAAATTTAGATGATGGTATCGAATGTTTTGGAGGAACAGTAAACCTTAAAAATGTTGTGATCGGATACTGTGGAGATGATGCATTGGATTTAGATCAAAATTATGCAGGTACAGTTGACAATATCATTATCGTTCAGGATAGTGATTCTGGTGAAACTGATTTTGCTTTAGAATTTGATGGTCCTGAAGGTTCAACACATACAACAGGTAAATTTACATTAATGAATGGTTCATTCATATTAAATGGTATTGCTGATGGTGGAGCTGATTTAAAATCAACAGCTCAAGGAAATATTATGAATTGTGTTTGGGAAGGATACAATGAGTTTATTCAAGTTCGTGCAAGTTTCAATCCAGCAGATTGTTCAGAAAAAACAGATTCTTATACAAGATTAGCAAGTGATGATTTAGTAATCATGAATTGTGAAGCTGTTACTGAAACAGCAATGATGGCAGATTTTGCAATTGTATACTCTGATGATGATCCAGGTGAAGAAGATTGTTTCAATAACAATTATGCTGCGAACTACCAAACAGTTGCTAATGATAAAATCATGCAAAATGGTAATGCGATGGTAACTACAGCAACAACAGGTGCTAACAAAACTGTTTTTGCTTGGTCATTGACTAAGACAAAAGGAGGATTCTAATCAAAAGTGAAATAGTTAACATTAATATCAAACCTTCTAGATCTTTGGGTCTAGAAGGTTTTAGTTTGAAAATAACAATTTAAAAAATAATTCAATGAGAAATTTTTGTTTGAATTTAATTGCTTTCTTATTCTTTACGAATGTTGCATTTGCTCAAAATGGAACGGTTAGAGGAACAGTAATTGATGATGCAAATGGAGAAGTAGTTTCTTTTGCAGATGTATTTGTAGAAGGAACAAGTGAAGGTACATCGACTGATATGGATGGATCTTTTGCTTTTAATTTAGCTCCAGGTTCTTATACCATAACCGTTTCATATTTAGGATATCTTGATTTGAAAATTAATAATATCCTAGTTGAAGCAGATGTGGTGAATAATCTAGGAACACTTCGGATGAAAGATGGTTCTGTTGAATTAGATGTAGAAATTGTTGTTGAAGCGAAAACGATAAAAAATAATGAAACTGCATTATTAACGATGCAACGTAAATCTGCTAATGTTTTAGAC
>JAHDFV010000284.1 GCA_020627985.1 Saprospiraceae bacterium | reverse complement strand
ATTAGAACATTATCTTTTAATGTTAATCATATAAATAATAAACATGTCTGATAATCAAAAAGTTGAAATTCCAAAAATTTGGCTTTTAAAAAAGCCATTAGAAGTAGGTAAGATCGTTAAAAATCCGATACCTTACTTTAAAAATGCTTTAAATGAAAATGATGGATTAATTAAAATTATTATGACGAGTCGATATGCTGTAATGACTGATCGACCTGAAATTATTAGGCACTTCCTGCAAAAGAATCATAAGAATTATATTAAGACTAAAATTGTAAGAAATATATTAAAAAAACAAATCGGCAATGGACTTCTAACTTCAGATGGAGAATATTGGTTAAAACAAAGAAGAGCGATACAACCTGGTTTCCATAGAAAAAGATTAGAAGCCATCTCTCATATAATGATAAATGAAATTACTACTTACATGGAGGAAGTAATGGATAAATATGCTGCTTCTGGAGAAGTATTCGATATGTCTAAAGAAATGACACATTTGGCTTATAAAATAGTTTCTAAATCATTATTTAGTGGCAGTATTAAAGATGATGAACTAGACTTAATTGAAACAACAATAAGTGCTGCACAAAATCAAGTGATCACAGAAGTTAGACAACCTTATTTAAAATTATGGATGATTTTAAAAGGTGAAATTAAAAGAAATAAACAATTAAGAAAAGAAGCAGACAAAACAATTTATAAAGCAATAGAAGAACGGAAAAAATCAGGAGAAAGACATGATGATCTATTAGACATGTTACTAGATACAGAATATGAAGATGGTTCTAGGATGTCTGAACAACAATTAAGAGATGAAGCCCTGATTTTATATGTAGCAGGCCATGAAACTTCAGCTAATGCATTAACCTGGGCTTGGTATTTAATTGCAAGTCATCCAGAAATAGAAAATAAATTATTAAATTCTGCATATCAAACGCTAGGAAACGAAAAACCATCTTTTGAAAAATTAAGAGAACTCGGATATAGTTTACAAGTAATCGAAGAAGTCATGCGAATGTATCCGCCAGCTTGGATTACAGATCGAGAGGCATTAGAAGATGATGAAATCGAAGGCGTTGAATTAAAAAAAGGAAAAGATGTAATAGCCTTTATTTATGGAGTACATCATAATGAAAAATATTGGGATAAACCTGAAGAATTTAATCCAGAAAGATTTACTCCTGAAAATAAAAAGAAACAAGTTCCGTTTTCTTATTTACCATTTGGTGGTGGTCCAAGATTATGTATTGGAAATAATTTTGCATTAATGGAAATGCAATTCGTTTTAGTAGAAATGGTACGTAGATATAAATTTGAAATCGTTAAGGATCAAAAAATAGAATTAAATCCTTTAATTACTTTACGTCCAAGACATGGATTAAAAGTAAAAGTATCCAAACGTTAAAAAGGGTTATTCCTTAAAAAGAAATAACCCAATTTAGATTGAATATGTAAATGGTTTTCTTATTTTTTTCCTAATTCATATGCTTCAGCATTTTGAATTTTTAAAGTTTTACTATATGAAAAACTATTATCTTTTAATATAATTTTAATTCGATATTTATTTTGCAAAGAAGGATTTTCATCAACAAATAAATAGAGTATTTCTGAATTGTTATTTTCAGAATTAATTCTCCCTATTTCTTTAAATGAATTGCTTTGCAGAATAGAACGTTCAATTATAAATGCTTTAACATCTACATCATCTAACGTAAACCAATCTAGAATAATTTCGTCTCCAATCTGGTCGCAGTTAAATTCAGCTAAATATTTTAACTTTGGTTCCTTTTCAAGAATTGGGTTATTATTTGCAAATAAAGACGTTGGTAAACTTAATACTGCCAAGAGTATTGTCAATTGTAAAGTAGTAGTAATATATTTCATAAGTATCCCTGAATTTTTGAATAAATGGTTTATGGCAGAGGTACATTAGTTATTGTTATTTAAATGCAATCTATGATAAGAAGCATTATACTTTCATATTGAAAAATCAAAATTGTGACAATCTAAATATGAAGTTACTTTCCTTGTTTTAGTACATACTCATTCATATACCTTGCCATAATACATCTACTACTTTAGAATTATTGGCATCTGTGACAGCTTTGTAAATAATAATAGAATTATTCTAATGTCTATTCTTTTATTTTGCAATACGTTGGGATGATTACATTACCTTATTGTTCTAAAAATGAAACATCCAGAAAAATGAAAAAAACTCGTTTTTAAAGAAGAATAAGGAAAAAAAATGTTTTTTTATCTTTTTTCTAAAATTTTCGGAATAAACTAATGCTTGATAAACTTCTTATAGAGTATAGAAAAAATGTAGGCTAGTATTGATGCTTTTAACCAAAACACATTTTTTTTTAATATACATATTAAAAATAGTGGAAAACCCAAAAGGGAATTCCACTCAATAAAAATACTCTAACTAACAAACCTTTAATTTTAATTTTAATTTTCTTTTATTCTATTTTTTGCAATATTATAGTATGCTCTCCAGTTTCAGTAAATATTTTAATTAAATAATTACCAGAATTAAATGAATTCGAATTAATATGAATTAATTCGGAATGAAACTTTTGATTTAGAATTAATTTTCCATTTATATCATAAATTTGAATCATTCTTATAATTTCATTTTCAAAAGAAATGGTCCAATTTTCATTAGAAGGATTAGGGAATATATTAATAGATTTAGAATCTAAAATAGAAGCATCATTAAGAATAAATTCATTAAAATTAACATCATCAAAATAATACGTTTGCTCTCCTGTAACACTTCCTTCTGTTCCAAAATTAAAGAAGATAGAAGCTTTATTATACATCCATCCCATATTTAATCCAACACTTAATAATTCAGTTCCAGGAGCTTGATTATTAAAATCAAATTCCATTACTTCCCAATCATTGGCAACTGTTGTAAGACTTTCTGTTTCACAGGTATGAGTAGGATCATTTGCATCTTCAACTTTTAAACGAACAGGAATACCAACTGCAGGTGTCCAAACTCTAACATACATTTTAGAATCGTCTAATTGAAGGGGAATATAATTAGCTAAACCAGCCAAAGTACTGATCGTTGTACCTGCCCAAGCAGCAGCTTCTTCCGTTTTTATAACCTTAACGACATGATTATATTCATCCATTGGATCAATATCTAAACTAGCATAACTTCCACCAAAATCGAAGAGGGTATAATTGACATTTGGATCTTCAAAATCAATAGGCAAATCAATTTGAATTCCATTTGAAAATTGATTTATATCATCGAAATAAAAGGTAGAAGTATTAGTTCCATCTCCTACATTTCCAAAGTCAAACATAAATACTAAATCTGTAAATTCAGTAGGAGCACCCGTGAAATCCCAGGTTAATGTTTCCCATTCATTAGAAACTGTTGTCGTTACATCCCTTTCTGTTTCACCATTTCCTTCTAATTTAAATTTTACTACCGTACCTATTGGAGCAGAAGTAAAAACCTTCATTGAAATAGCGGAATTTGAAGTAAAATCTAATGGATTTGATAAAGCTATTTTACTACCAGACCATATGGTTCCACCATTCCTAATTATTTTAGCTACAGTAGCACTTGGGTTTATAGAATTTACCAAAGGATTCGAAACAATTTCAGCAGTTCCTCCATCGAAATTTTCAAAATTATTTATAGTAATATCTGACTCAAAATCAATAGGTAGACTTTGCGCATTTACATCAAAAAAAATAAATACAAAAAATGATAATAAAAGATATTTACTCATTTCTGTTGATTTACTAAAGAATTAAAATCAAATACGATTAGCATAATTAATATTTTAAAATTATTTAATTATCCAGCTATACCAAATGGGCTAAATACGATCCAAATAATAATTACTAAAATAATTAAACCAATAGTTAACCAAAAATCACGATTAGCAAATAATGAAATTGAAGAAGGATCTCTTTCATAGGTTACATTTTTCAATTTTTCTGCAGAATGTTGTGGAGCAGTCAAACTCACTAAGACTAAAACCACCGAACAGAAAAGGAATAAGAATAATGCAAAATGTAAGAAATTAATGGTAGCAAAATATTGTAACATTCCACCATCAGTTAATCCCCCTGAAGCATTTACTGCTTCCATAATTAATCGGAATGTTCCAATAACCAAACCAGTCATCAAAGATGCAAATGCTCCTTTTGAATTAATTCTTTTGAAAAATAAACCTAATAAAAATACTGAAGCAATTGGTGGAGAAATATAAGCTTGAATACTTTGAAGATATTTATAAATTCCTCCACCTTCCGTTAACATTTTCATTAATGGAATCCACATTAAACCACTAATAACTAAAATTATTGTAGCAATTCTTCCTACTTTAATTAATTGGGATTCAGTAGAATCTGGATACCATCTTTTATAAAAATCTAAAGTGAATAAGGTAGAACAACTATTAAACACAGAAGATAACGAACTCATTAAGGCAGCCAATAATCCAGCAACAACTAATCCTTTAAATCCAGTAGGTAAAAAATTCATGACTAGAGCGGGTAGGGCAGTATCACCATCCATTTCTCCTGCAGCATTATTTAATAAAGTAGGATCCACTTTAAGATATAAGGCATATGCAATTACACCTGGAATTACAAATAAAAATATCGGTAATAATTTCATAAAGCCGCCAAATAAAGTTCCTTTTCTAGCTTCAGAAACATTCTTAGCAGATAATACTCTTTGTACAATAAATTGATCCGTACACCAATACCATACCCCTAAAATTGGTGCGCCAAATAAGACCCCCGTCCAAGGAAAGTCAGGATCGTCCATCGGTCGCCATAAATTAAAGAATTTTGAAGAATCAGCACCGTGAACTTCAGTAATAGCAGTGGTTACTCCTGACCATCCACCTATAGCACTTAATCCAAAAT
>JAHDFV010000283.1 GCA_020627985.1 Saprospiraceae bacterium | reverse complement strand
AATTTATAAAACTTCTTGAATGGATACTCAGATCTGGACTTATCTCATTGTCGGTTTTACTTTTGCTTTATATATCGGTGTTGCTATTTGGGCAAGAGCAGGATCTACTAAAGAATTTTATGTAGCAGGTGGAGGAGTTCATCCGATTGCAAATGGAATGGCGACTGCTGCGGATTGGATGTCAGCAGCTTCGTTTATTTCCATGGCTGGATTGATTTCCTTTATGGGATATCAAGGATCTCAATATTTGATGGGGTGGACAGGAGGTTATGTTTTATTAGCCTTACTTTTAGCACCTTATTTGAGGAAATTTGGAAAGTTTACTGTACCAGATTTTATTGGTGAAAGATATTATTCTCAAGTGGCGAGAGTTGTTGCTGTCATTTGCGCTTTATTTGTTTCTTTTACTTATGTTGTAGGACAAATGAAAGGGGTAGGAGTCGCCTTCTCCAAATTTTTAAATGTTCCATTTGAATGGGGTGTAATTATAGGTGTTGGTATCGTTTTCTTTTATGCGGTTTTAGGAGGGATGAAGGGAATCACTTATACTCAGGTTGTTCAGTTTTGTGTGTTAATCTTTGCTTATATAGTTCCAGCGATTTTTATATCTATCATTATGGTTGATACGCCAATTCCTCAATTGGGCTTGGGAGGGAACCTAGAAGATGGAACATCGCTTTTAGTGAAATTAGATGAGCTTTCTACTGAATTAGGTTTTAAAGAATATACTACTTCGCATACAGGTAAAGTCGATTTGTTTTTTGTAACTGCGGCATTAATGTTAGGCACAGCAGGCTTACCACATGTAATTGTTCGATTTTTTACGGTACCTAAAGTTAAAGATGCTCGTAAATCTGCAGGTTGGGCACTTTTATTTATAGCCTTGCTTTATACTACTGCTCCAGCGGTGGCTGCTTTTGCTAGAACCAATTTAATTGAAACGGTAAAAGATAAATCTTATGCTGATGTTCCTGAATGGTTTAAAACTTGGGAAGGAACTGGTCTACTTCAGTTTGAGGATAAAAATGGAGACGGAAAAATTCAATATTATAATGATAAAAACCCTTCATTTGTCAATTCAGTTGCGAATCCAAACGGTTGGAAAGGGAATGAATTAATGGTAGATCGAGATATCATCGTTTTAGCTAATCCTGAAATTGCTCATTTACCTTCTTGGGTCATAGCTTTAGTAGTTGCAGGTGGATTAGCTGCTGCATTATCAACAGCTGCAGGCTTGTTATTGGTGATTTCGACATCAGTTTCGCATGATTTATTGAAGAAGTGGCTTATGCCAACTATTAAACCCAAAAATGAATTAAAGGCTGCCCGTATTGCTATTGCAGTTGCAGTGATTATTGCGGGTTATTTTGGGATTAACCCTCCTGGTTTTGTGGCACAAGTTGTAGCTTGGGCTTTTGGATTAGCTGCAGCCTCCTTTTTTCCTGCTATTATTTTAGGAATTTTTAGCAAGCGTATGAATATGGAGGGTGCGATTTCTGGAATGATAGTCGGCTTATTATTTACGGGAGCATATATTATTTATTTTAAATATGGAGGAGGAACGAAAGAGCAATATTTATTTGGAATTTCTCCAGAGGGAATTGGAACATTAGGCATGTTTTTAAATCTAATAGTTGCTTTAATCGTTTCTAGATTTACACCTGCTCCTCCAATTGAAGTGCAAGAGTTAGTAGAACGAATTAGAATCCCTAAAGGATCTGGTGAAGCACAAATTCATTAAATTAAATCAGGACTATTAAAATTTAATGATTATGTCTCAGAAAGATTTAAATTTATATTGGAAAAAGAATTTACAATATTTAGGAATACTATTAAGTATTTGGTTTTTCGTTTCCTATGGTTGTAGTATTTTATTTGTTGATTATTTAAATGAAATTAAAATCGGTGGATTTAAATTAGGATTTTGGTTTGCTCAACAAGGATCTATTTATTGTTTTGTTGTTTTAATTTTTATCTATGTATATTCAATGAATAAATTAGATAAAAAATTTGGTGTAGATGAAGATTAAAATTTAAAGATGAAAAATATTATAATATTGCTTTTCTTGTTTTCTTTTTTTATAAGTTCTGCTCAAGAAAGTCCTTACGAATTAGATTGGAATATAGATGGAACTATTTTAGGTGGTTCCTTTAGTATGTGTGTGGCATCTTTGATCGTTGAAAAAAAACAAGATGAAATATCAACGACTGAAATTTTAATTTTAAACTCATCTGATGTAAATTCTTTTGATCGTTTTGCTACTCGACAAAAATCTCATTCTTTTGAGTTAACGAGTCATGCATTGTTGTTGTCTTCTGGAGTAGCTCCTTTTTCATTATTAGCAACAAAGAAAACAAGAAAAGATTTTTTAACGATAGGTGTAATGGGCTTGGAAACTTTTTTATTGACTTATGGATTTACGAATATAAATAAAGTGGCTGTTTTAAGAGAAAGACCATTGCTGTATAATCCGTCATTTTCTTTTGAAGAAAAATTAGAAAAAGATAATCGGTATTCTTTTTTTTCAGGGCATACTTCCGTTACAGCATCTTCCTTCTTTTTCACCGCCAAAGTTTTGACAGACTATTATCCTAATTCAAAATGGAAACCATTCATCTGGACTATTGCTGCAATTGTTCCTGCTATAACAGGATACGCTAGAGTTAGAGCAGGTAAACATTTTCCTACGGATGTTATTGTTGGTTATTTAGTTGGCGCAGGAACTGGAATATTAATACCCCATATTCATAAAATTAAAAAGAATAAAGATATTGGATTTTATCCTTTATGATAGTATTGATTGAAGCAATACTTTATTTAGGTTTTAGCGTCATGACAAAATCATAACTTTCATTTAAAATCTCTGCTAAATAATCTAAATCATTTATTAAATCATCAGGAATTAAAACATAATCTTTCATCACCGCATTATAGGATTTATAAATAGTTGTATTATGTTTTTCTTTAAATTCTGCTTGCCTATCTTTTGGTAATCTAAAACCAATTTCTGCATCTTTATTTAATAAGGCAAACATATATCCATTTGCAGAAGTATAAGGCATCGTTTTTCCTTTTCGTTCAAATCGAGGGCATTTATCTACAATGGCATCTAATATTTTTAATCGTTCTTCCCACATAAAAATTTTATTTATTATACAATATAATCATAATAGAAATAAAAAGCCATGTTCTGAATTCAGAACATGGCTTTTTAATATTTTCCTAGAATCAAATTCTATATTACTTCGATTTTACTATTTTATTTTCCCCAACAATTTTTCCCTTTTTATCTTTTAGGATGATGTGATATAAACCATTGGTCCAAGATTTAGCGCTGATGTTTTTATGATCTATGATAGTTGTATTTACTATTTCTCTTCCTAGAATATCATAAATAGTTAGATTTAATTCCTCAGAATTATTTGGAATCTGAATATTGAAATTAGATGAAGTAGGATTAGGAGAAATGTTAAATTGTAATTTGTTATTTTCTAGATCATTTAAATCGTTGACAAAATCTAAAAAAGTAACTATAAGACTATCGCATCCATTTTGATTTAGTAGAACGGTGGTATAAATTCCTGGTTGATCAACAGATGTACTGTCTGGTAAAGTATAAGTTTCTCCTTCGTTTATTTCAGCAATTATATCTACTAAAGGAGAATCTTGATATATATTTATAATAACCTCATTTATGAGGCTATTATTATTGTAATTTAAAGTATCATAAATTATTGCTGATTCAGTATATGTATTGTTTTGATAAGTAAAAGATCCACAACTATTGTAATTTCCATTTATATTATATATGATAACATTTGAACAAACATTTGTTATGAAATAAAATCCAGGTTGGTTTACGGTACTACTATCTAATAACATAATATCTTCATTTTCAGGTAATGAAAGAGAAATAATTTCTAACGATGAATCAATGATATTAATATGATAAGGTGTAATGAAATTTCCTCCATAAATTGATGCTGTATCGATTAATGATGTTGAATTCTGATAAATAATATTATTTATTTCTACAGCTTCACAAGCCGTTAAATAAATATTGTCTAAAATAATTTCATCAGTTAAAATATTAGTAGTTGTATTCGTTACAATAGGAGGATTAAAATCAAAATAAATATTTGCAGTATTATTTATTTCAGTATTTAAGGGCAAACCAATCTTAGGTTTTATGGTGTAACTGATAAATCCTTGACTCTTTTCAAAATTATTACTACTATCAGGTAACATAATATTATCAAAAGTGAAAGTTAAATATTGATCTTCTTCTAAAGTTGTTGTTAAAACATTAGGATGGCTGGTATTTAAAATACGTAATGTTGAAGGATCTAAATTCTCATCCAAGGTATCTCGAATAACAACATCTTGCGCTAAATAATTACCTGTATTTTGAAAACGAACCGTAAAATTCATCGGTTCTTCTAAAAGGGTTAAATTGCCTTCTCGATTTGGTAGCACTTGTTTGTCATTCGGGTCGTAAGAACAAAGAATAGTTGAAGTATAATTTTGTGAATTTATTCCTGTAACATTTGAATTATTTATATCCTGATATTCTGTTAGAACAGAAACATTAATATCATCTCCTAAATTAAATCCATCAATGACTCCTGGCATTTTTAAATAAATTAATTTATGATGTTCATGGCCTGGTGAAATATTGGGTAAATTCCAAATGAATTGAGAATCATTTAAAATAATATTCGGACTATTTTCAAGAAAATTTATATCCTGTACCCAAGGGCTTAAATCAATTTGGGCTGAGCCAGAAATAATAGTAGTTCCTGTATTTTTCCAATAAAAATAATATGGAACCCATTCACTACAAATAGTAGCTGCGGAAGTTATATTAAAATTTAAATCTGCAATGGTATCTGTAGGAATAAAACCGAATTCGTAGCCTGTCTGTGGTTCAGAAAAATCAAGTAAAGAAATGAAATAACTAGAAGAATCAGAATTCAAAGACCAGTTAGGTAAGTCAATAGGAGAAATTGTATAATTACCTTGAGGAACT
>JAHDFV010000282.1 GCA_020627985.1 Saprospiraceae bacterium | reverse complement strand
TGGACACATTACTTTAGACATGGACTTAAGTCCATGTCTAAAGTAATGTGTCCACGTTTTTACTCTCTTAAAATAGTAAGAGGTCCTTTAAACGGACTAAAATCTTCACCAAGTAATAAGATATAATAATAAGTTCCTGCAGGTAATTCTCTACCTTCAAATTTACCATCAAAATCATTTTGATAGGGTTGAGCTGAAAAGACTTCATCACCCCATCTATTTAGGATGACCACTTGATTTTCTGGGAATCGATCCAACCAAGGAATATCCCAAATATCATTATATCCATCATCATTTGGAGTAATCGTATTGGGTACAATTAAATCATCTTCTTGACGATCTTCAACATTAACTGTAATATTAAAAGTATCTAGACAACCCGCTTCATTGATCACTACAATTTCATATACAATAGAAGATGGTGGAGTAGAAACTGCTTCTGGACAATCTGTACAATTTAATCCTGTTTCGGGTGACCAGATATAATTATAATCTGAACCACCTCCTAAAATTCCTACAATTGTAGATTCATTTTCATAAATAGTAGTATCTCCATATGATTCTGCATAAATGCCTTCATTGACACTAACATAAGTAGTATCAATCGTAGTACAGCCAGAAGCATTCGTTACAGAAACGATATAATTTCCTTCTTGATCTATATTTTTTATTTCAAGATTCGGATCAAAAATGGTATCCGTAAATCCAAAAGGTCCTGACCAATTGTAATCCCAATTTGGATTGAAAGTCGTTTCTAAGTTAACTTGATCTCCTTCACAGATCGGACCAGAATTAGAACTATCAACTACAGGAAAAGGAGAAATGGCAACAATAGTTAAATAAACACCTGTACATCCATTATCATCTGTAATCGTAACTTGATAATTACCAGATTCAAGAACAGTTGGATTTACTAAAGTTGGATTTTGCACATTAGAATTATAAGAGTTAGGTCCTGACCATTCGTAATTCCAATTTGGATTTCCAGTTACAAATAAAAGTGCATCTTCTCCTTCGCAAACAGGTGAATTATTAGTAGCATTTTCAGCAACAGGTCCAAAAATTGATACTTCAGTACTTGCACTTGATGTACAACCATTAGCATCAGTAACCAGAACAGTATAAGTTCCTCCGCTTAAAGCGGTTACATTCGTTAATAAAGGATTTTGTTCAGTAGATGTAAATCCAGTTGTACTTGTCCATTCATAAGTAACACCGCCTGTTGCATTCAATTGAATTTCTTCTCCAATACAAACAGGGCTAGTATTGGAAGCAGTAGAAACAGGTAAGTCTAATAAAGTGATTTCTGTTGTAGCTGAATTAGAACAACCATTTTCATCAGTACCTATAACGGTATAAATACCTTCATCATTCGATTCTGCATTTCCAATAACAGGATTTTGTGCATTAGAATTAAATGAATTAGGTCCTGCCCATTCATAAGAAACAGCTCCTTCAGCATTGAGTTGAATTTCACTTTCTAAACAAATCGGAGAATTACTAGAAGCAACAATCGTTGGATTTTCATTGATAATTACTTCATAAGTAGCGATATTTGAACATCCATTGGCATCTGTAATGGTAGCAGAATATATTCCAGCATTTGCTAAAACGACATTATTAATGCTTGGATTAATATCTGTAGATGAAAAAGAATCGGGACCTTCCCAAATATAATTTACACCACCCAAACCATTTAAAAATAAAGTATCACCTTCACAAATTGGTGCGTTACCAGAAATACTAACGGTTGGTAATTCATTAATTTCTACTTCAGTACTTGCTGTAGAAATACAACCATTTTGATCAGTGATGGTAACTGTATATGTGCCAATATTTTCTAAAGCAGCTTCAGTTATAATTGGGTTTTGATTATTTGATGTATAATTGTTTGGTCCTTCCCATACGTATTGATTTCCTCCAGATGCTTCTAAATTTATAGATTCACCAATACAAATCGGTCCATTATTATTGGCATTTGCATTGGGTAATTCGTAAATGACAATATCCAAGGATCCTGTGCTTTGACAGGCATTGCCATTTGTAATCGTTACTGTATATAATCCAGCATTGGCTAAAGTGGTATTTGGAATAACAGGGTTTTGTTCTGTTGAGGAAAAAGAATTAGGTCCTTCCCATTCATAATTTATTCCACCATCAGCCATTAGGAATAATGTATCATTATTACATATTGGAGCATTTGTAGTTAGCAATAAAATAGGCAATTCATTAACGATTACTTCCGTTGTAGAAGTATTAGTACAACCATTATCATCTGTTACGGTTACGGAATAAATACCTGCATTGATTGCTGCTACAGAATTTATAGTTGGGTTTTGTAGCGTTGATATATAAGAATTGGGTCCTTCCCAAGAATAAGCAGAACCACCAGTTGCTGAAAGATTAAGCGCATCATTATTACATAAAGGACTATTACTATTAGCTGTAGTTACAGGTAAATCATTAATGATAACTTCAGTTGCAGCGCTGGAAATACATCCATTACTATCTGTTACTGTTACCGTATAAGTACCATTATTGGTTAAAGTCGCATTTGTAATTATTGGAGCGTTTTCAGTAGAAGTAAAAGAATCGGGTCCTCCCCATTCATATGAAATACCACCACTCGCATTAAGATTAATTGTTTCATTCAAGCAAATGGGAGTATTATTAGAAGCCATTGCATTTGGTAAAGGATGAATGGTTACTTCTGTACTGTTAGAATTAGTACATCCATTACTATCAGTTACAACAACTGTATATGTTCCATTTGCATTTAAATCTGTTGGAAATAAAATTGGATTTTGTTCATTAGAAATAAAGGAATTAGGTCCTGTCCATTCATAGCTCAATCCTCCTTCAGCACTTAAGAATAGACTATCTCCATTACAAATGGGGCCATTATTTGAGACGATAATTACAGGTTCATTATTAATAATGACTTCAACAGAAGTGGTATCTTGACATCCATTACCATCAGAAATCGTTACTGTATATATACCTGCAAAACTTGGATCTACATTATTTAGAATCGGGTTTTGAAGTATAGAAGTAAACGAATTAGGTCCTTCCCATTCGTAAGACGAACCTCCATTAGCCATAAGCTCTAAATCATTATTTTGACAAACAGGTGAATTACTTGATGCTGTTGCAGTAGGCAAATCAAAGACAGTCATTTCGATTTCAGAACCAATAAATATACAACCTTCAATTGAAGCTGTAAAAGTTACGATATCTCCGTTTTCAATATCTGATGTAATGTATGAGGGATCAGTTCCTGCTTGAACTAATACGCCATTCACATAAAATTCATAGGAAACATATCCCGTTTCAACAGTGAAAGTTACGGTTTCTCCTTGACAAATTGATGTATCACTTGCTATTAAAGGAAGGGTATCACTACTATCTCCAAGTGCGAATGCAGGAAAAGTAAAATCAGAAATAAAGGGGATAGATTTATAGAAACTTAATCCCGTTACTGGATCAATTCCTGAAGTTTCATCTCCAGTATCTTCCCATAGAGGAACATTTTGAAAATGAGCAATGGTATTCCAATCACCATCAATAGCTGGATCATAATGCAATTTTATTTGAGCAGCATCTGTCCCATTTAATTGATAAATTCTATGATAATATGTTGGGTTAACTTCACATAAAGTTGGTTCTCTCAATTCCCGATCATAGCCTTCATTTGTAGCATCATCAAAAGCCATTCTTACCTTCATTTCATTTAAATTGGCGGAAGCCATATTTATTTCTAAAGGTCTATAATAATTTGGCCATCCCACTGGATAAAAGTAAGGTTGTGTATTTTCAAGATATCGATTTAATCCTCCTGCTTCCAGCGCACTTACATATCCATCACCAAAATTTTCTACGGAAAGTAAGTCAGAATTAAAAACAGTGACACAATTCGTATCTAAATGAAATTGGCGATCATTTAAACGGAGAAATCCATCAACATAGACATCTAAATCACCATATTTTACACCCGTTTGTTCTAAGCGAAGGTCATAAAAACGAGTAATATCTGTTCCTTGAATTCTTTGATCATCTCCATGTAAATGTACAATTCCTACGCCTAAAGATGTAAATGCTTCATTACCTGCATTATTGATCCAATCGTAAAAAGCATATATCGTATCCGTATTGTGAAATGTTCCACTATTATAATTCACAACATCTTCATGAATAGATAGGGTAGCTCCACTTTTTACAGAAATCAATGCACCATTATTACTGAATTGAGATATCAGTGTAAAAGGTAGTATAAAAAATAATATGCTGATGAAGTGCTTCATGTAATATCCTTAGCTTATTTAGAAGTACTTGTTTTTATTTCATAATTAGAAGGTACTTCAAAGGATGAGGTAGCTAATTTTTGAGCAGTAATTTTTTCAATGTATTGACCATTCAACAATTCTCCTGCCATATCTTTTACTTCAAATTCTAGAGGGAATCCTTGAATTCCATTTAATTTAAGTACACCCAATAAAGTCCCATTTTTCATGAAACTAGGCATATCTGAATGGGTAATTCCTGTATCATCTGAAATCCAAATATCGATCGTTACTTTTGTAGAAATGATTTTATATTTGATACAATCAAATCCTGCTTTTTTAGATTTTTCTTCAGTTTTTTGAACGACACTATTTAAAGGTAGATTCAAATCTTTTTGACTCATGACCTGATAAGGAATTTGATAAGCACCATTGTCATGAACAGATAAAAACCAAAGTTCTTTCTTTGCATCTTTAATGAGCATACTATATTCTAAGCGTTCTTCGGTTTTAGAATCAAATGACATTAAATACATCCCATCTTTAATGGACCATTCAACTTGAGCATTTTCTTCAGTATCTTTTGAAAAAGTTTTCATATCAATTTTCCCTTCAAATTGAGCCATTAAAAGGAAAGGGATTATTACGAATAATATTGAAAATAAATATTTCATGCTTTTGAATTTTATAGGTATTAATTACCTACTTGTCCTCTTAAATTTGAGTTGTTATATAAGTTGTTGGGTACATTA
>JAHDFV010000281.1 GCA_020627985.1 Saprospiraceae bacterium | reverse complement strand
AGTCAATACTTATCCTCCTTTTTTTATTTTGCACCATGTTCAAAAAAATTACAGTCTGGGCAAAAGTTTCGAGACCAGGTTTATGGTTTCCTGCCTTATGGCTTTATTTCCTTCCGCTCAGTGGAATGAACATTTGGGAAAATCTGAATTTTTGGATCGGAGTCGCCTTTGTTACTTTTCCACTCAATTTTATTATTTATGGCTGGAATGATTATGTAGATTATGAAACAGATCAACATAATCCTAGGAAAGACAGTTTTTTATTTGGTGCTAAAGGATCCAAAGAAGAACTCTCCAGTCTACCTATTCTTTTGACAATCATCCAACTTTTAGCCTATGGCTTTTTTATTTATTATTTAGGGAAAAATGCCGCCCTTTTATTCTTGGTTTTATTTCTAGTTTTATTAGCATATAATTTCCCTAAAAAAGGATTTAGAAATACACCGCCCTTAGAGTTGTTTGCTCAATTTGGTTATTTGTTAATTGTTCCTTTCAGCATGATGCTAAATAATACCCCTGAAGTTCCAATGCTCACTTATGGTTATCTAATATTATTCGCTATACAATCACAGCTCATTGGTGAAGTTATGGACATAGAACCTGATAAAAAAGCCAATCGAAAAACTACAGCGACTCAACTAGGGCTTCGCAGAACTAAAATGCTCATTATTGGAATTGTCGCTTTAGAAGTGAGTCTTCTATTTTTCGTTTATCAAGATTATATTTTTGGAGGAATGCTGCTTTTAGGTTTAGTCTGGTTACTTTTAGATTTACTTTGGTTGTTTAAAAATAAGATTTATACCCTCAAAGAAATGAAGTTGTTTGGAATAGGATCTAACTTGATTGCTGTAGCAAGTATGATTTATGTTTGGTGGTCAGGTGTCTTGATGAATATTTGAACAAATAGGATTTAATTTTATTATATAAACCTATACTTTTCTAATTGAAGTTCTTAAAATAAAATACATGAAATATTTAATACCTATACTAAGTCTTTTACTTTTCAGTTGTGGTAATTCTAAAACAGTTTTAGATAATTCTAAAACTGAAAATACGATTACTTACGAGAAACAAAGTATACACCAGTTTCAAGTCAAAGATATTTCAGGAGAAGATTTTGATTTCAAGACTTTAGAAGGGAAAAAAATAATGGTAGTCAATACTGCTTCCAAATGTGGGTTAACTCCTCAATATGAAGACCTACAAGTTTTATACGAAAAATATAAAGATAAAGGATTTGTCATTGTTGGTTTTCCTGCCAATAACTTTATGGGACAAGAACCTGGTACCGATGAAAAGATTCAAACCTTTTGTACCAGTAAATATGGAGTTACTTTTCCTATGATGTCTAAAATTTCAGTAAAAGGAAAAGAAATGCATCCAGTGTATCAGTTCTTAACTTCATTAGAAAAAAATGGCGTTTCTGATTCTAAAGTTTCTTGGAATTTCCAAAAATATTTATTAAATGAAAAAGGAGAATTGGTTACTTATAAAGGACCTAAAACAAAGCCATTAAATGAAGAAATTATTGCTTGGATTGAAAGCAAATAATTTATGCTTCTTCAACGAAGATTGTACCACTTCTTTTAAAAGATTCTTTTTTATTTTTAAATCTAAATTTAACGATATAATAGTATGACCCTTTTAATTCTGGTGTACCTTCTTCTTTCATAGATGGTTCTAAAATAATTTTATTATTTCCCCATGACATGCCATTTTCATCAAGACCATAAACGTGGTTACCCCAATGATCAAATACGTCAATATTCATATAATCTAAATCACAGTTAGCATCATAATCTAAAATGATTTGAGGATCTTCTATTGTAATCTCTGAAAAGACTATTAAATCACATTCTTTTTTTTCAGTTTGTCCCCATGAAAAGGAAAATGATAAAAGAAGTAATATAGAAAACAGGTAAGACTTTATCATGATATATGTTTGATTAATGTTATTAACATATATTCAAAAAGAATGCCTAACCCAACGTCTTAACGAATATTTATTAGTTTAAACTATAAGAAAAATAGTATCAATTAAAAACACATAAACATATAATTAAATATATAAATTAGTCTTTAAACCAACTTGAATACATTACATAATTATTAGCAATTCGTTCAATGGAACCTTTAAAAGCTTCAGGGCTTAAAGTCTTTACCTTTTTAGCAGGAACCCCTGCATAAATTGAATTTGATTCTAATTTTGAATGCTCTAAAACTACTGCTCCTGCTGCGATGAGAACATTATTCGGTATATGAGCGTGATCCATAACGATTGCTCCCATTCCAATTAAAACATGATCATCTATCGTACAACCATGAACAATTGCCCGATGACCAATCGAAACATTGTTTCCAATTGTTGTTGGTGCTTTTTGATAGGTACAATGGATAATAGCACCATCCTGCACATTGACCTTATCACCCATGACTATAGAATTGACATCTCCTCGGACTACCGTTTGGAACCAAAAACTACAATTTTTTCCACTTTTAACATCTCCTACGATAGTAGCATTTTCTGCAATGAAATTATCGTCCCCAAACAATGGTTTTTTTCCTTGAACTTCTTTTATGATTGGCATATGCTAAAATTAATATGGAGGTATAGAACATATCTATACCTCCATTAAATATTTAAATTAAATGATAATTTATTTTTTGACAGGAGTCACCAAATACCCTTCTTTCCTCAATAAACCAACAACGCCCTGTTCTCCACCTAAATGTCCCGCTCCTACAGCAAAAAATGTAGTTTCTTTTAACATGGCTTCTGCCATTAAAGGAATCCAATTTTTATTCCTGAGTGTTAAAAATTTATCCTCAAAATCAGATGATGCCCCTTCAGATTGACTGACAATCATATCGTATAATCCAGGTACATCTTGTTGAGTATAAAGTTTAACCATTTCATCAATCGCATTCTTACTTTCATCTCCAGAACCCTCCAAAGCTTGCACCAACATAGATGCTTGATCTTCTAAAGAAATACTATCAAACATACTCATTTGAAAAGCTATAGTTTCTAAACCTTCTATGGGTTTATTTTGAGCTTTAGCCATTGTTGTGAATTCCATTTCATAGGATTTCATATTGCCCATATCCATGCCTCCTCCGCCAAGAGGATTCATCCCTGAACCGCCGCCCATATCTCCTTGTTCTAACATTGAACTTAAGAATAGAGGTTTAATTCGATCTGTCATATCCCCCATCAACATCATCAATGGATTATCAGATAATTTAGATTTGACTTTTTTATAATCTTCTTCATTCAATAAATCCTTTAATGTAGTACCTTCTTCCATAAACATCATATCCATAAGAGAAGTCATCATAGACATATCTCCCATATCATCTGTATTAATTTCAAAGAATACTTTATCTGATTTCTCTAAAGCCTTTTCTACATAAGTTGGCATAAAGTAATCATCAGAAGGAATCATATGAATCGTACCAAACAAATAAGAAGGTTGTTTGAGATTTTTTCCTGCAATTTTCCAAAGCAATGCTTTGTCATTTGCTGCTAATTTTTCTGTCGTAGAATTTTTAGTATGACTAGCTGTTTTCTTTGTTCCTGAACAACTAGATGTACCTATAACAAAAGTGAGTGCAAGTGTACCTAACCAAGTAATAAATGGTATTTTTTTCATTTTTTCTATTAAAGTGAATAGATTGATTTACCTCACGTAAATCAAGACAATCAACAAATTTACAAGAAAAGTAATTGATTTGTTCAAATTGGAATTACAATAGGTCTCTTTTTAGGAAATAAATAAGATTTACACTTTCATTTGTATAAAAAGCCTTAATTATAAAGATTAAACCACTTATTTTTCTAAATGATCTTTCAATTCGTTTAAATAAAGATCTAAACTCTTTCTAGTTAGTAGGGTTAGTATTGGAGTAGCTATCGTTTTGAATATTGTTCCCACTTCTCCATCTGATGAGATTACTATTATGGTGGTATCTTTTGTTTCAGCAGTTAATTTATATGACAAAATTACTGGTAATGTATCATCTTTACATTCACTAGAAAATGTAAAATTCTCTTCATCCAATTCTATTATCTCGTACTCATACTCTACTCTTCTTCCAAATACAATAATTACTTGCTCGTATTTGCTACCTACAGCTAAAGGTGGAGCATTCAACATTTTACAAGAATTCAACTGGGAACTCCATTCTACCGCTCCTTCTAAATCAAGGATCGTTTTAAAGACAAGATGAACAGGTCGATTGATAACAATCGAAGATTGGGTAAGCGGCATGGGTTTTCTACATTAGTATACCCAAAAGTAAAAAAAGTAATTGGAAATTCTCATCTAATTTGATTTATTCACCCACATTATATTTTATTATAATATCTGGTAGTAAAGCATTTAAAACGACGCAATTGTTCTCTCGGATCCATCCTTGGACCATGATTACTTACTATTCCTAATAAGTCCATTTCGTCTACTTTTTTAATCGCTTCTGGAAATAAATGAGGAAAAGAATTAAATACAGCAGGAGGAAACCTCTCTTTTCTTCTTCGAGTATCTATAAAATCTCCGACAAATAGAATTTTAGATTTTATGTGTAAATAACCAATATGCCCTATAGAATGACCTGGTAAATAGACGGCTTTAAGTCCTTCAAAAATGGGCAAAACTTCATCATAATCAATGGTATAATCCAATGGCACAGGTTTGTAATTAAAGGCAACTCTCCCTGTCCATTCTAAAAATTGTGTGACTCTATTTATTCCCTGATAAGGATATTTTCCATCAATATGAATTTGCTCTTCTTTTGAACAGACTACAATTGCATTTGTTTTTTGTTTTAAAGCATGCAAATGAACAACATGATCAAAATGACCATGCGTAAGAAGAATGTAATCTACATCTTCAAAATTTCTTCCAATTTTATTCAATTCTTTTTGAATAGATTTTACCCCTTTTAAATATCCTGTATCCAATAAGGCTGTGTGTTTATCATCATAGAGGATAAAATTATTGACAAAGAGTCCATTGATTTCTATAAAATTCAAATG
>JAHDFV010000280.1 GCA_020627985.1 Saprospiraceae bacterium | reverse complement strand
ATGGATACAACCTAGACCTTTTTGTTACTTTTTATGGCAATGATAAAAAGTAAAGAAAATTAAATCTAAGAGAAGATCTTAATTTTATTCTTGAAATAAAAAGCGGGTACTAATAAAGGCATACCTAAAGATAAGAACAACAATTAAAGATCACAATTAAAAATGCTCCATCCAATTTTCTAATAAGATGGAGCATTTTCAATTAAATTCTAATTGAAAAATTAATTTGAATTATCGGAATTACCTATTGAAGATTTATTCATAAACAAATCAGCAAATTTATCAAAAATACGAAGTAAGAATTTACGTTCATCTGTTTTAATTTCTGCAACACCAGACATCTTTTGTTTAAACGTCAATGTTTTTTTATAAGTCGTTTCTAAACCATTAGGTAGAGAAACTTGAACGAGGTAAGCATTGTCTTTAGACAATATTGAAATGGAAGTGACTTTACCTCTTACCACTCCAAATTCTCTAGAAGGAAATTCATGTAAAAGAATATTTACATCTTGATTTTTTTGAACTTTACCTGCTCCAGCTACAGGTAATTGTACTCGACCAATTATTTCTTCTTGCTCTGGAACGATCATCATAATTTCATCACCAAGATTTACATATTGTTGTTCTGTCCGAATATCAAATAAAGTTACTTTTCCAGAAACGGGTGCTGTAATTATATACTTCTTTTTCCAAGCAGAAATTTCACCTGCTAGTTTATTTAAACTCTCTTGTGCTAAGGTCCATTTATCAATGGAGCCTTCAACTTTACCTCTTTGAATTTCTAATTTCTGACCTTCTAATCGATCAATTTCTCCTTGAAAATTAGCAATTTCAGATCTAATATCTTGTCGACCATTCGCTAAAGCTGCTAATTCTGCTTTTATATCATCTACGGCTTGCTGAGCAACAACTCCTTCAGAAAGCATGCCTTGATATCGACCTAATTTTTGTTTGACTAAATTAATTTGTTGATCCAATCCCGCATAACGATCATTGGAAATGCCCATTTTATTTTGAATGCCTCTGATTCTTTTTGATAGTTGTTCTACTTGTTGCTTCGAAAATGTACTGCTTTCTCTAAATGTATAATCTTTAAAGTCTTTTCGGAAAGTGGAATAGGCAAATTGTACTTCACCAAGTTTTAATTTTTTATTGAGATTAAATGATTTTTTAGAGGTTCTAAATTTTTCTACTTTTTCATCGAGCCATAAAATATCTTTATAATCCGCTGAACTTTCTATGACTGCGACAACAGTTCCTTGTTCAACTTGATCATTGGTTTTTACATTTAATTCTTCTAAACGTCCATTGGTTTCTGCAACAACATTCATTGGAGGGCTAGGCGTGGTGATTTCTATACTGGCTTCAATGATATCAGAATATTCTACAAGCCAACTGATGGCGACTAAAATTCCTAATGTCAGAAAAATAACAGTTGTTCCCCATCTTACAATCCAAGACGGTGGTCTACCTAAGATATCTTCTACCTCATCCGATCTAATTTGTATGTCGTACTCTTCTTCCATTTCCGTAGTGATGTATTTTATTATTCAGGAGGTATTGTAGCTTCTATTGTTACAAAGGAATAATAAAATACTGCCTCATCATTTTCTTGTAATTCAATTAATTCTCTTTCGGCTTTTGCCCACAGTTCTTTAGTTGTAAATCCTGCTTTTAGCATATTGGGTACTGCACTTGCCATTAAGTTTTGCCAATATTTCAACATTTTAGCCCGTTTGGGACGATTGTATTTTCCAAAATGCATGGGATAGGGATTGATTTTAATATCTGTGTATCCTGCATCATAAAATAGATTTCCCATTCGATGACCAATATCAGCATCACCTTTAATGCTTTTTTGATATTTGATGCTTTGTTTCCAAAATTCCATCGCATTAGGGCATTCAGGAAAAAATTGCAAAGAACTATGAAATACTTCTACTGCAAATATCTTGCCCCCTTGATTGACAAATCGTTGTACATTACGTAAAACAGCCATAGGTTCGGTCACATGCTCCAGTACCCAGATAAATAGTACCGCATCATAATTGGAATTCAAAGAAAGATTTTTGTCTGTTGCATTTCCTTGAATAAAGGAAAATCGATTTTGAGTAAAATCTAAGGAAGAAAGAAAAGCATTCGCTTTTTCAATTTGTTTGGATTCTATTTCCAATCCTGTTATTTGTAAATAAGGATATTTCCTGAGAAGTATAGCAGTTTGTGCTCCTACTCCACTCCCCACTTCTAAAAGGTGAGTATAATTTGAAAAATCGAGACGATCAAAAACAAACTCAGCCAAATCTTCTCCTTGACGAATTAAACGATCTTGTTCTTCTTGGCTATAACCGTGAATATATTCTCTGTCTTTCATTAAAACAAAGATAAGAAGTGGGTTTTAATCTTCTACATAATTACGAATGGATTACATTTTTCGCTTCATCTTTCTAGAAACCTTTTGATTCATAATTTGATTTCTATTTTGTAGATAATTATCTGGGCTGGCACCTCCCGTATTTGAAATATTGGAATTTTGCATGATGGTCGTAAAATCGTTTTTAGAATTTTTATACATTACCAATTGTTGAGGAAAGTCGACTTTATTATTCTCAAATATTAATTCTCTCCCTGTTTGAGAAATTAATTTGTACTTGGTTTTCTTATTATTCTTTTCAAGAGAAATAAATAAAAATATACCTTTATTCGTTTTACGAATTTCCATTTTCTCCTTAAAAATAGTTACTCCATTTGCAACCAATTGTCCTTCACCTTTAATTGTTGTATCATCGACTTTTTCCCATTTTTCCATAGAAATTCCATTGGCTGTATTTTCTTCCCATGAACCAATTAACCATTCAAAAATATCTAAAGCATTTTCATTCTTTTCAGTCTCAACAACTACAGATTCTAATGTTTCTGTATTCATATCATAAGAAACATAACCTTCAGCTTCATCAGCTATTGCAGTTATTTCTTCTTTAATTTCAGCATCATCCATCGTTTTATAATCTCCATTTCCAACATTACCACTAACATCCTGAGCAGAAGCGGGAGCTGGTGAAGGAACGACTGTACTAGTAGATTGATGTGTACGAATAGGAGCCGTAACCGTTGGAGCAGAAACAATAGCATCTGCCATCACTTTATCTTCTTTTATCTTTTCAGCGTATTCTTCTTCAACTCTTTCATCATCTCTATCTTTTAATAGTTCTTTAGCATCAGTTTTAGCCGATGTCGTTTGAACCGATGTTTCTGCAATTACTTTTTTCCCATTATTTTGAGGTTCTGGTGAGAAATGATTAAACTTTGTACCAAAATCTGATAAGACTGCTGTTTCTTCTAATTCTGGGATTTCTTTAGCAATTTCTACTTCTGCAAATGTTTTCTTAGAAGCTGTACTCTTTTTATTGTTATTCTTTTCTGGTTTATTACCTGCAATGGCTCTCTTCTTTACAGCAAAAGTTTTTCTAGGAATTAATTCCCAACCGACTTCCCCTTCAGATATTTTTTGTTCAAAATTATCTTTATATTCTTTTTGATATTGAACGATCTTTAAAAAATTATTCTTGCTTCCAAGATTGGGCAAATCTTGCAATGGTGATAAAGCGATGTTCGAATCAGCAGAAGCAAATTGTGCTTTATCAGAAGAATTCATATTTGTATTGATATACAAAGTTGATGCAGTAACAACCATAATTAATACAGCAGCAACCATACCTCCGTACCTATACCAAGGCTGAATAGCAGGAGGAGATGAAACTTCTTCTGCTTCAAATTTTTCTAAACGACTCTCCAACCGATCCCATGCCCTATGAGAAGGTTTTTGTTCGAGCTTATGCTCGTTGCGTTTGAATAAATCGTATATTTTATCTTTTTCTTCCATTGTTAATTTAGCAGTATAGCATTGTATTTTTAAAAGAGTTTGAATTTCGATTTGTAAATCACTTTACAAGCAGATAATAATACTTCATCCTCTTTACAGGTGTTTTCTCTTAAAACACCACCATATTCACAAATTACATTTTTGTCTTTATCATAGACATAGGTAATCATATCTGAACAAGTTACACAAGAGTTTATTTTCCAAACTTTTTCATCTTCCCAAAAACATTCAACAATTTGAACCATTGTCGGTTTCTTATCGATAATTTCTTGTACCCAATCAGGATAATCCTGAGATTTTGTTGAGTTCGCTTCTTGTAAATTACCCAAACCCAAAATAAATGGGAACAATATGGTGATTAATAGTTTCATTGTATTCTTTTGAATTTAACCGACATCAGGCAATTGATTTTCTTTAATCAATGATTGCAATCTTCTTCTTGCTAATAGCAATTGAGATTTAGATGTATTGATTGATATTCCTAATTCTTCAGCTATATCTTTATGTTTATATCCTTCCAACACGTACATATTAAAGACTGTTCGGTAACCAGTAGGTAATAATTCCAATAAATCTAAAATATCTTGTGCAGCTAAATCGTCTTCCACGTTGGCTTTGGTTTTTATATCTATATTCGAAACCTCTACCGTTAACTTAAAGTTGTGAGATTTTCTTAAATGCATCAAGCATTCATTCACTAAAATTCTTCTGATCCATCCCTCAAAACTGCCTTTATGGCTATACATATCCAATTTAGTCAGTACTTTGAATAAACCACTGATCAAGACATCTTCTGCATCTTCTTGATTCTTGACATACCTTCTACATACCCCAAACATTTTTGCCGAGTATTTATCAAATAGGAGCTTCTGAGCTGTCCTATCTTTTTTTCTGCACCTTTTTATCAATTCTTCTTCCGTCATGGAATGTGCAAGGTATTTATTTATTTTTCGTTCAAACAATTTTGTTCAATTAGTAAGTTACAAATATTCATTGAATAAAAAATGTTCTGGTTATAGTTATTATCAGCTGATTCAACCTCTTTTAAGATATCTTACGTCTAAATAACATCAGGCTTTCAAAAACATAGATGTAAATCATTTTTGTTTTGGTGTGTAAAGACTATTTTTGTACCATATTTTTATAAAACGTTAACATTTTATCATG
>JAHDFV010000279.1 GCA_020627985.1 Saprospiraceae bacterium | reverse complement strand
AATAAATTAACCAAAAGAGTTAACCTCCTTCACCTCACCAGCAATCATATCATTTAAAAAAACATTCCCAATTCTAACCCGTATCAATCTCAATGTAGGAAAACCAACAGCAGCACTCATTTTTCGAACCTGACGATTCTTACCCTCACAAATCGTTATAGAAACCCAGCTCGTCGGACCATGACGATCACTTCTTATTTTTTTTCTCCGAGCTTTAAATGAAGGAGTAGTTTCTATTCGATAAGCCGTACAAGGCAATGTCAAATATTTCTTTCCTTTAAAACTAATTTCTACACCCTTTTGTAATTGTACAATTGCAGCTTCAGTAATAATCCCATCAACTTGTATAATATATTCTTTTTCAATTTCCTTACTCCTAACAGCTTGACTTACTTTTCCATCTGTCGTTAATAACAACAATCCTTCAGAATCTTCATCCAATCGTCCAATAGCCATAATACCCAGAGGAAATGAAAACAATTCTCCTAGTAATTTTTTATTCTTTCTCTTATTTTGATGATTTACAAATTGAGATAAATACCCAAAAGGTTTGTGAATAATAAAATGACGATGTAAAAACATAATATTCATTAAGAATTAATCCAATTTAAACAAATCTAAATAAGACATATGATATAAGTCATAAATATCTCAATGAAAAGGGCTTAAATTTGATATTATTATTAGTTTTAAAGTGATATTTACTTCATTTCCTAGTAAAATACGAAAGTTAATAACCTGTTAATCTATTTAGATATTGTCTAAATAACTGAATCATATATAATGATATTGGGAAAAGTTATCCCTTAGACTATCTTTGCGATTAATAAAACATGACATTTTTCTGACATTTGATATAAGCTTTTGTAAATCAACTTAGTATGTTGTTCAAGCAATTTTTTTATAAATTATTTCTACCAATAATATTCCTTCTCTTAGGCTTTCAGTCCTTTGCTGAGCCAACAATTGATGAAGGAAAAGCACTTTTTAAGGCCAATTGTAACCAATGCCATGTCAAAGACATGAAAACCGACCTAACAGGTCCTGCATTAGGAGGGGTAGAAGAAAGATGGGCCGATTATCCAAGAGAAGATCTTTACAGTTGGATCAGACAATCTCAAAAATTAATTGACACAGGGCATCCTCGTGCAGTAGAGCTTTGGGATAAATGGGGTTCTGTAATGAATAACTTCCCAAACCTTACTGATGATCAATTAGAGAGTTTACTTCTTTATATTGATGGTGTGTACACGGGTAAAATTGGTGGTCCTGTATCTGGTGCTATTTCTGCTAGTGATTCAGGCAGTGAGGAAGAGGATAATAATAATATGCCTTTTTACCTAATGATTTTAGGAATACTAGCTGTATTAGCATTAATCCTTGCTCGTATTGTAGCGAACTTAAATCATATGGCTGATTCCAAAGATGGAACAGCAACAGGTCAACGTCAAACTTTATTAGAACAAATTTTAAGTCCTTCAGTAATAGGTTTTGTATTATTTGCTCTAATCATAATAGGTGGATACATTACAGTTAACAATGCAATGGATTTAGGTCGTCAAAAAGGATACGCACCACAACAACCGATTAAATTCTCTCATGCTACTCACGCTGGAGATCAAAAAATAGATTGTCAATATTGCCACGATGGAGCAAGACGATCAAAGCATTCTGTAATACCAGCTACAAATACTTGTATGAATTGCCACACAGCTATCAAACAAGGAAGTAAATACGGTACTGCTGAATTATCTAAAATTCACGCATCTGCTGGATGGAATCCAAACTCAGGAAAATACTTTGAAGACGACGCTTCTGATGAAGTGATCGAAAAAGAATTCCGTGATTGGATAGCAACAAGTTATAAGAAAGAAAAAGGAGAGGACGTAAAAGAGAAAGCAGTAACAAAGCACGTAGATAATCAATGGGCAGCAATTAAAGATTTTGTCAATAAGCCAATTGAATGGAATAAAATACACAATTTACCTGATCACGTTTACTTCAATCACGCACAGCACGTTTCTGTGGGTAAGGTTGAATGCCAAACTTGTCATGGTAAAGTGGAAGAAATGGAAGTGGTAGAACAATTTTCACCACTATCTATGGGATGGTGTGTAAATTGTCACCGTGAAACAAAAGTACAATTTGCTGATAATCCTTATTACGATAGTTATGAGGCATATCATAAAGAATTAAAAGATGGTTCTCGTAGTCAAGTGACTGTTGAAGAAATCGGAGGATTAGAATGTCAGAAATGCCATTACTAATATTCAATAAATTGAGATTTTTAAAAAGATACTAAACACCTATATATAAAAGATGAAAGATCAGCACAACAACATCTGGATTGGTGTACAGGATAAAACAAACGATCCTGCCTTAGAAGAAATGAAGTCACAAGAGTTCTACGAATTACCTGTAGTAGATGCTTTGGCTGACGAAGAATTAGTAGAAAATTCATCTGCTACTCGTCGAGACTTCCTAAAATTCATGGGTTTTGGACTTGGAGCAGCTACTGTTGCTGCAGGTTGTGATATTCCTGTTAAAAAAGCAATTCCTTATGTAGTAAAACCAGATTCAATTGTTCCTGGTGTAGCTACATACTACGCATCTTCATTTGTAAATGGAGGAGATTATTGTTCTATTTTAGTGAAAACTCGTGAGGGTAGACCCATTAAAATAGAAGGAAATCCTTCTTCAACAATTACAAAAGGTGGTACATCTGCAAGAGCACAAGCTTGTGTTTTAAGTCTATATAATACAGAACGTATACAAGCACCAATGAAGGTTGCTGGAGGTAAATTAGACTCAAAAATGTCATGGGCTGATTTAGATACTGCTGTAAAAGGAAAATTAACGGCAAGTTCTAATATTCGTATCTTAACCAATACAATATTAAGTCCAACTACAAAGCAGGTAATTGCAGATTTTAAAGCAAAGTATCCAAACACGCAAGTAGTAACGTATGATCCAATATCAAGTGCAGCTATGCTTTTAGCAAATGAAGCTTGCTTTGGTGACCGAGTTATTCCAAGTTATCATTTTGATAAAGCGAATGTTGTTGTAACATTTGGTGCTGACTTCTTGGGTTCATGGATTTCACCTGTAGAATATGCTTCTGATTGGGTGAAAACTAGAACAATTGATGATGTGAAAAATCCAAAGATGTCCCGTTTGATTGCTGTCGAAAACGGAATGTCTATGACAGGTTCTAATGCAGATAATAGAATATTAATCAAACCATCTGAGCAAGGTGCTGCTATATTAACGCTTTACAATGAAGTGGCTAAATTGGCTGGTGCTGAAGCGATTATGGGTCAAAATGTAAACGTTAAAGCTGGTGAAGCCTTAAAACAAGCGGCTAAAGATTTAGTAGCAAATCAAGGTAAAGCTTTAATCGTTTCAAATAGCAATGATAAGAATGTTCAAATCGTAGTTAATAAATTAAATGATGTTTTAGGTAGCTACGGTAATACGATTACATTCAATGATGCTTCTTTACAAAAACAAGGAATCGAAACCAATGTGCAAACATTGATTCGTGAAATGGGAGCGGGTAGTGTAGATGTAGTAATTTTAAATGGAGCAAATCCAGCCTATGATTTACCAAATGCAGATGCTTTCAAAACTGCTTTTGCTAAAGTAGCAACTAAAATCTCATTTGCTGGTACGATTAATGAAACAACTGCTCTTTGTGATTTTGTCGCTCCAGATCATAATTTATTAGAATCATGGGGAGATGCAGAGCCAAAAAGAGGTCATTATAGTTTAATTCAACCAACAATAAATCCATTATACGATACGAGACAAAAAGAGGAATCTCTTTTAGTTTGGTCAGGTAATAATTCTGCTTATATAGATTATTTAAAGCAGAATTGGCAAAACAACATGTTTAGTGGTCAATCTTCTTTTGCAACATTCCAAGGATTTTGGGATAATGCCTTACATGATGGTGTATTTTCAGTAGCTAAATCAAGTCCTGCTACAGGATTTGCTGGAAATGCTGCTGCTGCTGCTGCTTTAGTAAAAGGAGCAAGTAACGGTGCAGTAGAAATTAATTTCTATGAAACGGTAAACATTGGCGCAGGTCAATATGCTGATAATCCATGGTTACAAGAAATGCCAGATCCAGTAAATAGAACCGTTTGGGGTAACTATTTAGGCGTTAACATTACGTATATAAAAGGAGAAAAAGATTACACAACATTCCTAGATTTAAAACAAGATTCAAAAGGAAATACAGATTTTGCTAAAATTACCTCAAATGGTAAAGAAGCAACAATTCCTGCTGTTCCAACTTTTGGTCAATTAAATAATACAGTTTCTGCTGGTTTAGGGTATGGTAGAGAAGTGGTTACTGCTGCTGGTTCTAATGTAGGTCAGAATTTATTCCCGATGTGTACCACCAATGCAGATGGTTTAACACAATATTGGGCAGTTTGTGAGGTAGCTAAAAATGGTGTAGAAAAAGAATTTGCTTGTGTTCAATATCACCACACAATGGGTGTGAAAAGTGAGGTTGAAGGTGAATTAATCAATATAGATGAAAAGTTACTAGGTGTAAGTGGTTATCAGGGATCATTAACAGATCGTTCGATCATCTACACAGCCGATGTTAAAGATTTAAATAAATTTATTCCTGAATTAAAGGAAAAAAGAGATATCGCAGATCATTTAAATGTTGCGACATTATATCCAGGTCACCAAGATAAGTATGCAATGGGTCACCATTGGGGCATGCAAATCGATTTAAATGCATGTACAGGTTGTGCGGCATGTACAGTGGCTTGTATGGCTGAAAACAATGTTCCCATTGTTGGAAAAAGAGAAGTTTTCCGTCATCATGAAATGACTTGGTTAAGAATTGATAGATACTTCTATGGAGATGTAAATAATCCTAATGTTGTATATCAACCAATGATGTGTCAACACTGTGATAACGCTCCTTGTGAAAATGTTTGTCCTGTAGCGGCAACCAACCATAGTTCAGAAGGATTAAATCAAATGACATATAACAGATGTATTGGTACAAGATATTGTGCTAATAACT
>JAHDFV010000278.1 GCA_020627985.1 Saprospiraceae bacterium | reverse complement strand
CAGAAGTAAAAAGAATGAAAAACCTAAACGAACAAAAAGAGAAAGACTTAGAGACGAGCTTTTCGAAAAATTAAGAGCCTTAAGAAAACAATTAGCACAAAAGAAAGGCATCCCACCTTATTTAATATTTTCAGATGCATCCCTAGAAGAAATGTCTGCAACAAAACCGATGAATGCCGAAGATTTTTTAGAAATATCGGGTGTAGGTAAAAAGAAATTGCAAGATTATGGAAAGCCTTTTTTGAAAGTAATTCAAGATTATATTTTAGAGCAATCAGGACAAGGAACAAGAATAAAAGGAGCAACGCATTTAGTAACCTATGATTTTTATAAAAAAGGGATGACACCAGATGAAATTGCTTCAGAAAGAGGTTTAAATCCAGTGACAGTTTATTCTCATTTAGCGACTTTATATGATAAAGGAGAAGATGTAAATATTAGGCAATATATTCCAGATAGAGATTTAGAAGAAATTGCATTTTTATACTATAAAAACCCTAAAATCACACCTAAAGAAATCTTCGAAAAAAATGAAGGGAATTTGGAATATCATGTGATTCGGTTAGGAATGAGCTTTTTGAAAAAGAAAGGTAAATAAAAGGAATACCTTAAAATATTTAGTTTATTCAGTATATATTTTGTCATATTAAAATATATTTTTTGAATTTATTTATATTTATTTCATTTTAATTCAGTTAGTTATAATTTTTTATTTTTTAATATAGTAATATTTTGATGTCACAGCTTGTTCTGGTCATTTAGCTCATGTTAAAGTAATGGTTTGGTATTTGATCTATTGTAATCCCTTATAGGGCTATACACTAAACATCAAATATTTTTTTATGAGAATTTACGCTACAATATTACTACTGTTTTGTTCTACATTTTATTCTTTCGCTCAAATAAATCAAATTACTCCTGAGCAGCGTGAACAAGCAGAATTATATCTTAAAAAATATGCAAAAGATATAGACTTTCAAGAAAATAAAGGGCAATACCCCGACAAGGTTTTATTTTCCACCCGTACACCACAAGTAGATATTCGATTCATGAAGGATCGGATAAATTTTGGTGTTTACAACAAAACAAATGACCAAGGTGAAAACATGTCTTTTACTTGGGAAATGGTGTTAGATGGTATTCATACTTCTCAAATAAAAGGGAAAGAAGAAAAAGAATCAACTTTTAATTATTACAGAGGAAAAAATCATGTGTCTTCAGTAAATAATTTTGAAGAGCTTTGGTACGAATCAATCTATGATAATATAGATATGCGTTTCTATAGTAAAGGAGATGGTACCGTAGAGTATGATTACATTGTATATCCTCATGGAAATACTGAAGAAATTAAATTTCATTTCGAAGGCCTAGAAGATTATTTCATCAATGCTAATGGAGAATTAGTAATGAAGACAGCTATAGGTGAATTGAAAAAAGGAAAACCATATACCTATCAGGTAATAAATGGAGAAGAAATTGAAATAGCATCTACTTATACGAAAGGTATTGATGGAAAAATTTCTTTAGAAATAGCAGAAGATTATGATGAAACTCAAGTGCTTTATATTGATCCAACCATCGTTGAATGGAGTACTTATGTAGGTGTAATCATCCCTGATGGAAAACAAAATATTCTTTTTGAAGATGGTTTCTTCTATATTCAAGCTGGAGCACTAGGAGCAACTCCGATTACTATTGGTACAGGATTTAATGCGCCAGGACAAAGAGATGCAGTGATCACGAAATTTGATACCGATGGTCAATTAGTATTTAGTACTATAATAGGTGGAGATGGATCAGAAGGGCATACATCAGGTGGAGATGATAACAGAATGGTTTATGAAAATGGAAAATTATACATCGGTTATAAGTATATTATTGAAAATGCAACATACAATGATTATCCAGTTACTCCAGATGCTTTTGATGATGGTAGTACTTTAACAGATGATGAATATTCATTTGTTTATTCAATATTAGATTCTGATGGAATTTTATTATATAGTACTTACATCGGTTATAATGATGGGGGTGATGGAATACTAACAGATTTTAAAGTAAAAGATGGAGAACTTACTTTAATGTTAAGTGAAGTTAATGACCCACCACATGCCTATATTACTCCGAATTCATACCAACAAGAATGGGCTGGAGAAGAAGATTTATATGTTATCAAATTCAATGCGACAAATGATTATGTGTATAGTACTTTTTTAGGAGGGGAAGAAGGAGATTACTCTGATCAAGCCCCAGTATCAGGTAAAGCATATGATAACCTAGTCATTGATGAAAATGGCAATGCCTATATTATTTGTAAAACATGGTCAACTGATTTCCCAGTAACAGCTAATGCCGCTCAAAATATACATGGAGGAGCTATTGATTTGGCTTTAATTAAAATTGATCCTTTAGGTAATGTAATTTATAGTACTTTTTTAGGTGGATATGATTATGAAGAATATTACGATGCACCTGTTGTAGATAATGGAGATTGTTATTTCTGGACCTTTACAAGATCAGATGATATTGCAACGACTAATGCATTTCAACCTAATCATGCAGGAGGCAGAGATATGATGCTTTGGAAAATCAATGCAGATGGTAGCATGGGTTTTAATACATACATTGGTGGAACAGATGATGAAACAAGTTATTATAGATATGGAGCCAATGATATCATTGTAGAAAATAATGAAATTTATTTGGTTGGAATTACCAATTCTTCTGATTTTCCTATTACTCCTGATGCATATCAAAGTACAAATAACGGTAGCGCAGATACTTATTTTATGAAATTAGATACCGATGGTAATTTATTATATGCTACATATTTAGGTACTGAAATGAGTGACGCTGGACACGATAATAACAGCGTAACCTTTAACGGTACATTCCAATATAAAAACGGAAAATTATACTTTACAGGTGTTACATATTCTCCAAATTTAAATACAACAAACAATGCTTTTTTAGGTAAAGATGATGTAGATTATGATGCCGGAAACTTTTCATATATGGCTGTATTTAATGCCTCAGATATGAGTGTAGATTTAGTATCATATGTAGCAGGTTCTTATAGTCAAGTATTACATTTAATAGTAACCGATGAAGGGAAAATGATAATGACTGGAACAGCAAGTGTGGATAATGTAGACATTAAAATGCCTATTACTGCTGATGCTTTACAAAAAGATCCATATGAAGAAACATTAGATCACTTTTTATTGATAATTAATAGTGATGCATCATTGTGTTATGGTTCATATATTGGAAGTAGTAGCTCAGAATATGTCGGGAATAATTTTATGAGATTATTTCATGATAATGATGATATATATTTATATCAGAGTTTTTCTACAGGAAATGATTACCCTACGACCGAAGGTGCATTTCAAAATTATAGAACAAATAATTTTAATTACTCAATGTTTACAAAATTCAAAATGAATGTAACATTGAATACAGCTCCTAATACCATTTCTCCTATAACTCAAACAGTTTGTAATGCTGGTGATATAGGAGTTCTGGACGGGTCGGAAGTAGAATATTTAGATTTACCTATTATTTTAAGAGATGGGGAGCCAGATGATGTAAGTTATGCGGTATTTTATCAATGGCAAGTAAGCCAAGATGGAGGGACAACATGGGATGATGTCCCAGGAGCAACAACTAAAGATTTTAAACCCTCTCCGATTCAAGCTGATACAAAATTTCGAAGAATAATACCGGGTACTTGTGGTAGTCCTGCAATTGTTTCCAATGAAGTAGATGTACTAGTGAATGGTAATGAAGCTCCTTTAGCCAATGGTGGAGGTGAGCATTACACTTGTCCTGGTAATCCTGTGCAAATTGGAGAATTGGCTACTAATGGTACGTCGCCATATACTTATGAATGGTTCCCTACAGTAGGTATGGATGATCCAACCTTAGCACAACCAACAGTAACATCGAGTACTGATGGAATTTATGATATTGTAGTAACAGATGCAAATGGTTGTACGCACCAAGATCAAGCAGTAGTTCGATATGTTGTAGCCGATGCAGGTCCTAATCAAACGGCATGTGGTAATACAGGAGTTAAAATTGGGACACCAGGTATACCTGGTGTAGGTTCATATGCTTGGACTCCAGCAGCAGGTTTGTCAAATAGTAATATTGCACAACCAATTGCAAATCCAGCTTCAACTACCGAATATACAGTAATACTTACCTTATCAGATGGTTGTACAACATCAGATGTAATGACTGTTTCTAAACCAATAGATTTAGTAATAGATGCACCAGATGTAGTTGTATGTGGTGGTTCAAGTATTGTTTTAGGAGGAACAGGTACTACTTCAAGTGGAGTAACTTATAAATGGTCTGATATTGATCATCTTTCTAGCTCGACGATAGCGATGCCAACTTTTACAGCGAATGATTATTATGAAATTCAAGATACTGTAACAAAAGTGCTTACAATAACAGATATTTCAACAGGTTGTACATTATCACAATCTGTAAATATATTTATAAACAATCCAAGATCAGGTAATTATATTTGTGAATTAAATGAACCTTTAGGTAAACCAGATCGAAGTAACGGAGAAGCTACCTACGCTTGGACTGTTCTCACTGGAGATGGCTTAGATCCAGCGGAAGCTAATTTACCACAAATCAATCCTAATCCTACTGTAAATTCAGAATATGAATTGGCAATTACTTGGAAAGGGATTACATGTACAGAAAATGTAATTTTAACTACTTGTGGAGAAGTGTCAGGAGGAGGCTGTGCCTTTACAGCTTCTTGTGAGATGGCAGTTCCAGGAGTAACAGAATTAAATTCATATACAGATACAACAATTTATGATATAGCTTGGACACCAGCATCTGCAGTTTCAGATCCTACAGCTTCTTTGGTGACAACAAATTTCCTAGCCTCTGATACAAATATTTCTTTAACAAGAACAAATAAGAATAATCCAGCAGATGTTTGTACGACCAGTCTTTTAATGTATGCTACAGAGACACAATCTAATGCTACTGCTATTGATGGTATAATTTGTACAGG
>JAHDFV010000277.1 GCA_020627985.1 Saprospiraceae bacterium | reverse complement strand
ACTCTGCATATCCATTATTTTGTAAATTACCATTAGCATAGTAAGTATAGTTTAAGATGGTTCCATCAGGCTTAGTTACTTCTATCAGCTTGCCCTCTTCATCATATTCATAGCTTCTTTGAGAACCCCCAAACTCCTCACTGACTAACCAGTCAAAATAATTATAATCCAATTCGGTTACTTGATCTTGAGCATTGATGATTTCCTTTAAATTTTCATTAGCATCAAATACAAACTCTGTCTCATAACCCATAGCATTAATAGTCTTTGTAACCAAGTCTCTATTATCGTATTCTAAAGAATCTTTTTGTAGAGCGGGGTTAGTAGTGCTAGTTACTCTACCTACCAAGTCATAATTGGCTGAAGATTCAATATTGTCAGGGGCTGTGATTTTTTTCATATTTCCATAAGCATCATACTCAAATTCAATTTTAATACCTTCTGGACTCAATACCTCTTTCACTAATCCATTAGTATAATAACCCATATAAGTTGAAGAGGCTGGTGTGTGGATAGCCTTTAAACTACCATTGTCATAATCAAAGGTTGTTGTGAAGTCTCTTGGATTCGTATAATACTCCATATCATTCAAACTGTTGTAGTCAAATTTATGCACTACTCCGAGCGGCTGATTCACTTGTGTGATGTTACCATTATTATCATATTGATAAGTCGTTTCTATTCCTTCTACTACCACTTTCTGAGGCAATGTTTTATGAATGGGATGATAATCAATTTCATCTATGTCGTTAGTAGGCGTATCCAATTCCGTCAATAGACCTCTATCATTCATCACATATTCATAAGCTCTCGTATTGACTCCATCTGTGGTTGTTACTGTAGTGGTCGTAGATACCCCTCCATTAGTTTGTAAATTCCAATCAACTAAACTTTCACTAATTTGTCCAGTAGTGGTATTGTTAGTTTGAGTCGAAGTCAATTTTTTATCTTCGTATTCGTTAGTTATAAAGTTTCCATTTGGTAATTGCACAAACTTTAGTAATTGCAAGTCTTTATCTGTCTGCCCGTAAGTATAATTGGTAACAAATTGCTCTGCATTTGTATAGCTTGTAATTCCATTTTGTGGATTGGAGCTAAATCCAAATTGAACAAAACGATTAATTGGATCTGAAACCATCTCCAGTTTAGATGGATAGGTATTGTCATAGATAAAGTTTAGCTTTCTACCAGCTGTGCCTGTCACCTCTTTTACTCTTGCGTGTTGATTGCCATTCTCATTATAGGTTTCATAATTGATGGTAATCGTATTACCATGTCTATCTTCAATAGAACTAAGCATGTATAAGTCGGGATCACTTGAGCCTACACTTTGATTAAAGTAAAATTTAGTTTGATTCTTTTTAGTAATGATGTACTGATCATTAGCTGAATCATAACTTATATCATCATATACACCATCAGTAATTACTTCAGGATTGTTACTATTGGTATTATCATAAAGATGAAAGGAACCATTAGGCCAATAAGTAATTAAGGCATCATCGACATATTGATTGGTGTTTTTATCGTAAATATCGTTCTCCTTAAAAATGTATGACAAATAATTATGGCTCCACCCTTTTCCTAAAGGAAGAGACTTAAATAGTTCATCTGGTAATTCTGTTAAGTAAGAGTTGTAATGATGACCAAAAACTAAAGGTAAGTTGATGCCTGGTATGACAAAACTTGTCTCACTATAGCTATCAAAGTTTCCATCGGCCATAGATGGATGTCTGCCCCAATTATAAGGAGTGAAGTTGCCAGGTTCAAAATAGTCATCTGCATTAGGAGGAATGCCATTGAATAAGGAAGCATTGCTCATTAAACGATACAACCATTTAAAAACATCACCACGCTTGGCAGAATCGTAGGGATTAAAACTACCAGAAGTGGCATCCGAATTATTAATAATTCCCAAATCTTCACAAGTTTTGATATAAGCATACTCATCTGTATTAGAGTTGACATCATTGAAACTACTTCCAATGAGCAGATTTGCCAAAGGAATATCAAATGCCTCTATTAATGCTTTACAAACATGTCCTTTTTGCATAAAACCTTCAGGATTAAAATGCAAGAAGTTTCGACTAAATACTGATCGGCCATCATCATATTCTAAATAGCACATGGCTTTTGCATAGCGATAATAGGGTTGTTGAGCGTCTTGTAAATCTGCAAAGGGAGTAGGAAAACCATCAGAAGTTGCTATTGCATTCGGATTACTATAAAGGGCAATAAACAGCATCTTTGCCATATCTTCTCTAATGATGTAATCGTCAGGCTGTGTATTCGGTGTTGAGTCTAAGATCAACTCATCGCAAAGAAATTGAGCAGCGTCATAAAGTTCTCCATCATTGGTGTCTGGATTGGTCATACCACCACAATTAGAGTTGAAATTAGAAATGATATCTAAAGGAGTATCAGAATAATCTACAACTGATCCACATGTTGGTGTGTTTGCATAATCCACATTATAAATCTTTATATGGTAAGGACCATTGGCAATACTGCTTGGAATACTATAGCCAGAAAAACTACCTGTGTTGTTGATGTCATCAGCAATAACATACTTAACACTTTCGCTTAAGTTGACCAATTCAATGCTTACCTTAGGAATACTGCCTGTAGTTTGCCAGTTAATTGTGCCTAAAGGATCGCCTGCCAAAATAGTCCCTCCATTATTAGGGTTAGTGATTGTTAGATTATAGTTGGCTGGATTTGGTGGATTAATAGTAAAAGGCTCACTAAAATCTACAACGGATGTATTTCCTGGGTCATAAATTTTAATCTTATACTGACCACTGAGGCATAAAGGAATGTTATAAGGATCATTGTAACTACATAAGTTAAGACCACAGCTATAGTTTTCCACTAATACATCAATTGGCACCCCATTTATGTCGGTTAACTCAATAGTAACATTGCTAAAGTCAGAAGATTTACTCCATATGACAGGTAAATTATTATCACCTGCGGTAAATACAGTATTAGAATTGGGAGAAGTAAGCTCTAATTCTGAATTAGGGGCATTGATTGTAAAAGGTAGAGGATTTGGATAAAAACTAGAAGGTGTGGTCACCCAATTACCACCCACTTGGTGTTGTATTCTGATATAGTAGTTACCAGCTTGGCTGATAATACTACTAGTTGATAATGATAGCTGATGTGTTTGGTTATTGTAAAAAGAACTTAAATAATCCAAATCTAAATCCGTAATATAGCTCAAATTACTATCTAAAAGTTGCATCACAACATTTCCATTGTAAACGCTCCAAGGTTGATTATACTTGACAGTTGCATAAAAACTGGCAGACTCACCTGTAACAGGCGAATTAGGCGTGATTGAGATTGGTCCATCTAAAATCATCCCAGTTGCATCCCCTTCTATAATGGTAAATGGGTACGGATTAGCAGTAAACGCACTTCCATCTAAGTCTATCCATGTATTGCTACCATTTTCTTTGTAAACCACATTTAGTTGGTAATCACCCGCATCACTATTGATAGGAGTAGAATTATGAGTAATACTCGTTGAACTGTTAGGTGCTAAGTTTACAGGTTGAGGTGAGTTTAAAATATTCAGTACTTGCCCATTCATATCTAGTAATTCAAATCTTATGTACCCACTAAATGTAGCAGAACCAACATTTTCGACTGTCACATCAAAAGTGCCATTATCTCCCTTAACCAAAGGTTGAGGAGAGATGTCAATATCATCTACTTCTAATTCATAATTGCCACCACTTGTATTGGTCTGATTAGGGTCCCAACTTAAATAAAGATTATAATTGCTACAACTACTTTGATTATTATTTTCATCATATACCTTTATATAAAAATGTCCGCTATTATCTGTAAAGGTATGCGATACACTTTTATCAAAAGTCCCAGATGAAGAATAGGTATAGTAGGATGAATAATTACTATTCCATAATTCAATCATATAGTCATGAGCTACATTGTTTAAATTAACGTTAACGGTTCCTGAACTTCCATACTCAACCTTATAGTAATCTACATCACCAACATTATGAATATTGCCATTAACTCCTGATGCGCTGATACCACCAGCACCTAAATACGGAAATTCGTCTTCTGTGGCTGTTAAGTGAGTATTATTACTTTCATAATTATCTTCGCATGATTGAGCAGTTACACTTATGGGGCCAGCATAATATCTGAGCTGATTATCTGATATGAACAAAGCATAATAATCAACTGTACCAGCTTGATGATTGACAAGCTCTGTATGTGGTTGTCCAGTAACACCAGCAGATATATTATAGGATGCTGTAATGTTTCCACAGAGGGTCCCTTCTTTGATATATAGGGTGCCACTTGTTTGGAAAGTTGTAAGATCACATTTGCTGACAAACATTTCAATTTGATTACCGTTGACTTCTGAGACAGCTACTTCAATTGTGTTGCCGTAATTGACTTCAGGGAAACCAGCACAGGAGGCTGTAATATTAGATGATGGACATACACCATACTGATACCCTTCATTAGGGTTTGTAGTGTAGGTTGTTTGTCCATAAGCTTGCGAGATCGCCAACATAAAGCCAATTAATGCTAATAAAAGTTTGAATTTCATAGATTAAATTTAATGGTGAGAAAATTATTTGTAAATTGGGGTAGGGGTATATTAAGCTTCGTTGTTTCTTAACAGATCGCTTGGAAAAGGAGAAAAGTTACCTTTAGATAAAGTATTTAGGAAAAATAATTAGTCAAGGCATAGGATCAAATCCCTTCCCTCCTTTGGGATTGCATCGGTTCAAGCGTAAAGCAGTGAGGAGGAGAGCCTTGAAAAAGGGGTGTTTTTCAAAGCTCTCCTTAGCATAGTGGCTACAGGATGGATAGTATCTACATCGCTTATTTAGCCTTTTGGAAATCCACTGCTGGTAAGCTTTTATAAGTAGTATACTCATAGCCCTTAGCATAAGCATTAGTTAGAATTCTGCTTAGTACGCTTAGCGAAAAATAGTAGGCCAGAGCATAAGAAAGCAGTAATGTTTGATATAAGTGTGCGCTCGTCTTTCACTGCTTTCTTAGCGTACCATTTTCCAAAGGAAGACTTACCAATTCTTAGATAAA